>NZ_JBSQYM010000144.1:0-7716 GCF_055140805.1 Orenia sp. | reverse complement strand
TACCTTAGGAGAGAGGACTAAAGCATCTTTTATTCCCCTCTCCTGATATGAGGAGAGGGGTTAGGGGTGAGGTGGGTTTTATATTACATTCTAAAGTTGGACACCTATATAGGTATGTGAATTCAAAATGAAACTTAATGGATATAATTGGGGCTGTTTTAGGAATCAGGAGTCAGGGACCAGTTATCAGTAAAACAGACTGATTCCAGATTCCCGATTCCTGACACGAAAGTGTACCATTATCTCTATATAGTATTATGGCTAAATTTTATTCTAGATTCACGAACCTATAGTATATAGGATTTTTAATTGATATTTTGATTTTTAGCTAAGATGATTTAATGTAAAATGATAATAGCATTGTATCTTTAATCTCAAGATGCTATACTGTAACAGAGTAATGAAAAAAGAAGTTTATCTGGAGTTGAAATAATATGAATATCTCTTTATATGAATTGTTGTTTAGTATCTCTCATATTACAGATATGATTGATAGCAATTTAAATAGTCATCATGAACAGGTTGCTTACATAAGTTTTAGACTAGCTGAAGAACTGGGCTTGCCAGAGGATCAAAAGAAGAATTTAATCTTATCAGCAGCTATTCATGATATTGGAGCTTTTTCGATTAAGCGTCGACTGGAAACCTTGACCTTTGAAGCCAATAATGGCTTTGAACATGCTGAAGCAGGAGCTTATTTGGTAAGCTCCTTTAATGCTTTTGCTGATTTGGTACCTATAATTAGGTATCATCATTTGGAATGGAATTATGGTAAGGGAAGGGAGTTTAAAGGTAGAGATGTTCCTCTATCTAGCCATCTACTCCATTTAGCAGATAGAATAGCAATTCTAATTAATAAGAATGGGAACATATTGAATCAAAGAAATAGTATAGTGAAGATTATTAAAGACTATTCTGGTAATATGCTCCATCCTAAACTGGTTAAAGTTTTTCAAAAGTTATCTTATAAAGAGGATTTTTGGTTTGCAGTTATAAATACTGATATAATCAGAAAAGATTTAAAGAAAGCGTTCAATGATTGGGAATTGGAGCTAAATCTTAATGGTTTATTAGATTTGAGTAAGTTTTATAGTAAAATTATAGATTTTAGAAGTAACTTTACAGCAACACACTCTAAAGGTGTAGCTATAATAGCCAGAGAGATAGCTAATCTATTAAAATGGTCTCAAAATAAGGCTAGTAAGATAGAGATATCTGGTTATCTACATGATCTAGGGAAGTTAGCAGTACCTACGGAAATATTAGAGAAACCAGGAAAATTAACTAATAATGAGATGAATATTATTAAGAGCCATACCTTTTATACTTATCATGCTTTGGATTCAATAGAAGGCTTTGGAGAGATTAAAGAATGGGCAGCTTTTCATCATGAGCGCTTAGATGGTACAGGCTATCCTTTTAAGCATAATGGGAAGAGGCTATCTGTTGGTAGCAGGATTTTGGCAGTTGCTGATATCTTTACAGCCCTTACCGAAGATCGACCTTATCGAGCAGGTATGGGTAAGGATAAGACTTTGATGATATTAGACTCTATGGCTAGAGAGAAGGCTATAGATGGAGATATAGTGGCAAAGATAGAGGAGAACTATGATTTAGTAAATAGTATTCGCCAATCTGCACAGAACAATATAAAAAAGGATTATAGTTTATTATTTTAACAGTCAAAGGGTGACTGATTTTTTAAGCTGGGGAATTAATTCCTCGGTTTTTTAATTTTTACAGTTATAATTGAGTAGCAATATCTAATATGTATTTTTAGAAATCAGTTGTCAGTAGTCTAGAAATTATAAATTTTATTACAAAAAATAAAAAATCTGCCTTACAGGCAGTTCTTTTAATAGTTATTAAATTAAATGGTGGACCTGGGAGGATTTGAACCTCCGACCTATCGGTTATGAGCCGAGTGCTCTGACCAACTGAGCTACAGGTCCATAGTGTTTATTTTTTGTAACAACAATTAACATTATAACTAAAATAACCTTGACTGTCAAGAATAAATTTAATATCAATATTAAGAACATTATTAATCTAAATGAATAGTATAGTTATGAGTGTGTTAAATAGTATAGATTAGCTGTAGCTATTTAAGTGTAAAGTGGAAGTGAATGGGGATAGTGCGACACTTTTAGGAATCAGGAGTCAGGAACCAGTTATCAGTAAAACAGACTGATTCCAGATTCCCGATTCCTGACACGAAAGTGTCGCACTACCTCTCTATTATTTCGTTCTAAAAGTTGTTTATCTACATTGTATAGGAATTAGGAGGAGATATCTATGGTAAATTTATTCAGCAGAAGAATAGCCTGTGCTAAGATTAAAGGTGGTCCTTTAGCTCCAGCCATAAGAGGTATAGTCTACTTTATACCAGTTAATGGTGGAACTAAGGTCTCTGTAGAGGTTAGTGGTTTACCTCCTTATCAATCAGCTAGAGATGGAGAAGACCCAATTGGGCCCCATGCTTTTCATATTCATGAATTTGGCAATTGTAAGATAGGAGATCCTAATAACCCTTTTCAGGCAGCAGGAGGTCATTATGATCCAGATAAACAGCCCCATGGTAACCATGCAGGAGACCTTCCTGTATTATTTTCTAATAATGGCTATGCCAGAATGAGTTTCTTTACTAATAAATTTGAGGTAGAAGATATTGTGGGACGTTCCGTTATTATACATCAGAATCCTGATGATTATCGGAGCCAACCAGCTGGAGATGCTGGTAAGAGGTTGGCTTGTGGAATAATTGAATGGAGTTAGATTTTATAATTCAAGAGCAAGGTACTTGCTTTGTTCTTGAATTTATTTTTTAAAGTTGGACAAACTATGGCGAAAATGGTTAGAGAAGATGGAGGGATTAGATGTTAAGAGAGCGAAAGGTTAAAGAGCCATGTGTAGCTATTGGAGAAGGGATTGAAGGTGATGTGATTCAAGGCCTTTTGAACATACTACCTACAGATAAGGTGATTAGTGCCAGGGATAGAGTAACTATTACTCCAAATTGGGTAAATGATAATACAACCCAGACTGGAACAGTGGTGGGACCTGAATCTTTAAGAAAGTTGATTCAATATATTAAAGGAAAATCTCCTGCTAGAATAGTTATAGCTACTGGCTCTGGTGGAGCAGATACCAAAGAGGTAATGAAGAAGACAGGATATCAACAGATTATTGAAGATGAAGGGATAGAGTTTGTTGATTTAAATTATGGTCCTTATGAGGAGTTTGAACTTGATCATCCAATCATTAAGAAGATTAAATTGAATAAAATATTGACTGAAACAGATTTTTTAATCTCTTATACTCAGATTAAGCACCATGAGGAGGCAACGGTATCTTTAGGAATTAAAAATATTGCTCTGGCATGGCCTCCAGCTGAGATCCATGGATTTCCTAAAGCAGATAGAGGAATCCATGAATACTTACATGAATTTATAGTGGCTATGGCAAAGTTGATTCCTATAGATTTGACGATTTTAAGTGGTGATAATGGAATGGTAGGTACAGGACCTTCTCATGGCAAGCCTGTAAATGCTGATTTAGTAGTGGCAGGTACAGATCCTATTGCTACAGATGTGGTAGGAGCAAGGTTATTAGGTTTTCGTCAACAAGCTATCTCCTATCTCCATCAATTGATTAAGTCAAAAGTAGGAGAAGGGGATTTAAGAAATATTAATCTAATGGGAATGCCCCTAAATCAAGCAGAAGAGAAGTTCAGTCAAGCTGCTTATGGATACAAGATAGTATTAGATAAGACTGAAATTTTGCCACTTCATTTAAGATCTAAGACTCATTGATTAATCTCCTGTTTTTTAATGTTGATAAGAATTGATATAATATAATAGATAAAGGGACACTTTGGTTGTTAGGTAGGTAGATGGTTAGGAACTGCCTAACTACCTAACCCTCCAACTCCCAACTACCAAAGTAAAAAGTATCGCAATATCCCCATTAAATATCACTACTTACATTAAAGCTTAACTAGCATAGCAGATGATTATAGCACTTTAATAAACACGAAATTAAGTCTCCCATAATATTATAAAAGAAGAGTATGAAAAGGGGGAGATTTAGTTGTATAAATTAACCAATAAAGAAGAGTTTATAGTTGTGACTGGAAATGATATAATAAATGAGACAGAGTCTAAAGCGATTTGTAGAAAAATAAAGGAATTATTGGAATTTAAGACAGGTGCTAATAAATTATTATTAGATGTAAGAGGGGTTAATCTAGATGCTAGTCAATTTGATATCTTTATTCAGTACCTGTCGAAGGTGAAGGTAACTAGAATTTCAATTGTTCTGCCAGAGTTAATTAATAAGTTCAAATTCAAATTATGGAGAAGAAAGTATAAAAACTATGCTGAAATAGAGCAGTTTATGACATTAGAAGAGGCACAAAATTGGTTAAAGAAGGGATAATTGTTGATGATAGCAATAAGTTCTTGTTTATTAGGTGAAGACTGTAAATATAATGGTAATAATAATTACAATATTAGGCTAGCAGAGTTAATAGAAGATAAAGAGATTATCAGTATCTGTCCTGAACTTCTTGGGGGATTAAGTATTCCTCGACCACCTGCTGAGATTCAAGGTGGTGAGGGGAAAGATGTGTTAGAAGGTACTGCAAGGGTTGTAGATAAAGAAGGGAATGATATTACTGATAACTTTATTGAGGGTGCTAAGAGATCATTAGCTTTAATCAAAAAGAGAGGGTGTACTCTAGCGATATTAAAGGCTAGAAGCCCTTCCTGTGGTAGTAGATTGATATATGATGGGGATTTTATTGGAGCTAAAAGAGTTGGAGCAGGAGTTACCACAGCCTTATTACAAAAAGAAGGAATTGAAGTATTTAATGAAGAAGAGATAGATAGGATAATTACTAAATTATAATTTTTTAATAAAAAGTAATAGGATAAAAATAAGTATATTTAATGATATTTATTCTATTTTATGAAATCGATTGAAATAATCTTAACTTAAGGAGGATAACTGTGAATATAGTTTTATATCAACCACAAATACCACCTAATACTGGAAATATTGCTCGGACTTGTGCCTGCACTGGGTCAAGCTTACATCTAATTAGACCTTTAGGCTTTTCAACTGATGAAAAGACTGTTAAACGAGCAGGATTGGATTATTGGGACAAATTAGATATTCATTATTATGATAGTTTAGAAGAGTTATTTGAGAGGTATAGTGATAGCAATTTTTATTTTTCTACTAAATATGCTAAGTATCATTATACAGATATAGAATATGGATCTGATGACTTTTTGGTTTTTGGTAGGGAGACTACAGGTTTACCTGATAATATTATCAAGGATTATCCTGATAATTGTATTAGAATTCCAATGAAGGCTGAGACTAGATCACTTAATTTAGCTAATTCAGTATGTATAGTTTTGTATGAAGCATTAAGGCAGACTAGTTTTTCGGAGTTATTATAATAATTATTATCTTTATAGTATTTTTTTATTGAGGAGGGGAACAATGAAAGATATAGCTTACATAAGTGGACAATTTATAGAACAATCTAAAGCAAAGGTTTCTATTGAAGATAGGGGATTTCAGTTTGGTGATGGGATCTATGAAGTTATTAAATTATATGATGGAAAATTATTCAAAGCTGATGAGCATTTAAGAAGATTATTAAATAGTGCAGATTTGATTAGACTTAAGGTCAAGCATACCTTAGAGGAGTTAAAAAAGATTGCCTTAGAGGTTATAGATAAGAATAGAAATAACCAATCTGGAAGTCTCTATATACAGGTAACCCGTGGGGTCTCGCCTAGAAATCATAGTTTTAATCCTGACCTTGACCCTACAATTATTATGTATCTTTTACCACCTCAGCCTTTTCCAGAAGAGTTATGGGAGAATGGTGTTAATGCAGTAACCCTGTTAGATACTAGATGGAGTTATTGTAATATAAAAACTACTAATTTACTTCCTAATATTTTGGCTAATCAGGAGGCTAAAGACCAAGGTGCTTTTGAAGGTTTTTTTGTTTCATCTGATAATATTGTAATTGAAGGGACTAGTAGTAATGTATTTATAGTTAAGGATGATTTAGTTATGACTCATCCAATTACTAATAAATTATTGAGTGGTATTACTAGGGAGATAGTATTGGAACTTGCTGAAGAAGAGTTTGAAGCTAAAGAGATAACCTTTACAGTAGAAGAGCTTTATGAGGCTGATGAAGTCTTTGTTACTAGTACTACTAAGGAAGTTCTTGGTGTTGTAGAGGTTGATGGTAGAAAAATTAATAATGGAAAGATTGGTCCATTGACAAAAAAATTGCATAGTATTTATAGAGATTATAGGGAGAATACTGATAACTTTTAGTTCTTTAAATTAGATTAGTTTTAGTTAAATATTATCGTAAATTAAAATAGTAAGGAGAGATTTGATATGAAAAAAGGACTAGAATTAGAGTTACATGTTTGGCAAGAGGTAATAAGTCTATTGAAGTATGATTATGAGCACAGTGATAATCAGCAAAGTAAAGAAGAGTTGACTGCAAAGATTATAGATGCTAGTGAAAAAATCAAATTATTAAAATCTAAAATAAGAGAAGTCAGAGAAGAGCAATTAGCTAGTTTAGAGAAAGGGAGTTATGAAGAGAAGGTTTCATAATTTCTAATTGATAGCTTATAATCTATCAGTAACTTAATCATAGCTTTCTTCCTATTTATTTAAGAGCTAATCTTAATCAAATCTTCTAAATTCAATAATTGACTAATCTTTAATTAAAGCAGTTTTTCACTTGCTTATTCAAAACAGATAAGGAGTGATAAGTATAATAGGGTATGCTAAAATAAATGATGATAATTTTGATCAAATAATTAGTTCTAATAAGAATTTATTGATACTTTTTACTTCAAAAAACTGTGGTTATTGCCAGATTGCTAAAAAGAACCTAAATCAAGTCATAGATTCATTTCCCGAAATTTTAGTTTATGAATGTTCTATTTTAAATTCTCAAAAGATTGTAGAGCGATATCAGGTATCTAGTGTACCTATATTGAAGCTATTTATAGGAGGAAAGGTTGTATATACTGCTTTTGGAATAAGAGAGAGTAGTGACTTATACTATCAGATAAAGTCCTTCTTATAATGGAAAAAGGCGAAGGTGATTTAAATCATCCTCGCCTTTTGTATCATATCTATTAATTTTTAATAAGTTTTAGATTAGTATTCAAAAAATAAAAATACTTGGTTAATAACCAAGTGTAGAATAAATGGTGGAGGGGAGAGGATTTGAACCTCTGAAGGCGTCGCCGGCAGATTTACAGTCTGCTCCCTTTGACCACTCGGGAACCCCTCCGTGTATTTTGTTTTTAATTAATAACCAACAATCTATAATAAAAGCTTTAGTAGCTTTATTTTTTAACTGAAAATTATCAATTATTAAATAAATGGAGCTAACTGTCGGAGTCGAACCGACGACCTGCTGATTACAAGTCAGCTGCTCTACCAGCTGAGCTAAGTTAGCACAAATTCAGTTTACAGTGTACGGTGTGCAGTTTACAGTTAAATAACTAAAAATTATTAAATCTTTGAACTTAACTGTAAATTGTCAGCTGTTCACTGTTTTTAAAATGGCGAGGATGACGAGACTCGAACTCGCGACCTCCGGCGTGACAGGCCGGCGTGGTAACCAACTCCACCACATCCCCACATTGTTAGTTG
>NZ_JBSQYM010000143.1:0-7751 GCF_055140805.1 Orenia sp. | reverse complement strand
ATTTAAATGTGAATACACATTTAATAACAAAAGTTTGATTAGCTCTATATTACGCTTGGTCAAAACTTGCATTGTTTAGTTTTCAAAGACCAAATTTAGTACCACCTTTAGTAGCGACATTTAATATCTTATCAAATCTCATTTCAGTTGTCAATAACTTTTTAAAAGTTTTTTAGCGACAACATCATTAATCATATCACCTTAAATAATCTCTGTCAAGAAGTTTTTATAAAAGAAAAGACTTCTTAACAAGCGACAAGATATAGTATATCAAAAATACTGAATCTCGTCAAGAGAAAATTTTAAAATAAATATTTCATAACACAACTAATAATTTAGCATTTTTAATCATAATTATCAAAAAAAATTAAAAATAACTTTTTTAATAAAAGCATCTTTGGCAGACAATGTTTAATATAATAACAGTTAATTTACTTGATGTCAAATTAAAAGTTAAAGATCCATTACTACTACTTTATAATAACTCAATCATTAAACAATTATACATATAATAAAGAAAAGATAGGCATTTGCCTATCTTAAAGATTCTTCTATATTATTGACCCCTATCTCACCCTTATATAAATTTATACAAAATTGAATAAACTCAATAAGTAAAGTAGAACCTCCAGAAACCAATAGAACAAAAGCCCACTCACCTTTAACTAGTAAAGTAGTTTTAAATAAACTTTGGAATATAGGCAAATATAATACCATAACATGCATCCCAAAAGAAAAAAGTACTGCTACTAATAAATAAATATTAGTAAAAGGATTAATCTGCAATATACTGTACTTTTCAGAACGACAGCTAAAGACAAAAAATAACTGTGCCATGACCAGATTAGTAAAAGCCATAGTCCGAGCTGTCTCCAATGACTTAGAGTACCTCAATCCAAACAAAAAGACCAACAATGTTCCAAAACCTATTAAAATACCCTGACCACAAATCCTCCATTTTAATCCTCCAGCAAAGATACTCTCCTCCTTTGGACGAGGACTTCTATCCATAATATCATCATCAGCTGGGTCTATACCTAAAGCTAAGGCTGGTAATCCATCGGTTACTAGATTAACCCATAAAATCTGAATTGGAATCAAGGGTAACGGCAATCCAAGTAAAGAAGAGAGAAACATAGTCAAAATTTCTCCTACATTACATGATAATAAATATCGAATGAACTTACGAATATTATCATATATTCCTCTACCTTCTTCTACTGCTGCTACAATAGTTGCAAAATTATCATCAGCCAGTATCAATGCCGATGCTTCTTGGGTTACATCTGTCCCCTTTTGTCCCATAGCAATTCCAATATCAGCTTCCTTGATTGCCGGAGCATCATTGACTCCATCACCAGTCATAGCAACAATATGCCCCTTTTTTTGTAATATTTTTACAATCCTCAACTTGTCTTGAGGTGATACTCTAGCAAAAACTGAAATCTTATCTATATCCCTTTCTAATTGCTCATCAGTTAATTTCATTAAATCTTGACCAGTTATCACTTTATCTCCAACCTCTAATAAATCTAACCTTTTGGCTATAGATGTTGCTGTATTTTTATGATCTCCAGTTACCATCTTTGGTTTTATCCCTGCCTGCTTACAGAGTCTAATCGCATTAGCAACCTCAGGCCTAGGGGGATCAATCATTCCGATCAATCCAACAAAGACAATCTCATTTTCATATCTTTCTAAATTATTTTCATTAAGTTTTCCACTTAACTCACGATACCCTACCGCTAATACTCTTAATGCTTGATTAGCTAAGTTTTCATTCTCTTTTAATATCTCTTTTCTCTTAGCTTCTCCTAGCGACCTAGTCTTGCCATTTTCTAGATATCTATTACATCTCTTCAGCAATACATCAGGTGCTCCCTTAATATATAATGTATATTTTTTATTATCCTTAACGATTACTGACATTCTTTTTCTAGAAGAATCAAAAGGTATCTCTATTCTTTTAGAGAATCTATTGTCTAATTCTTCCTTATCTATTCCTGCATCATCAGCTGCTAAAATCAATGCCCCCTCAGTTGGTTCACCTATCACCTCTCTTTTAGATCTCTTCCTATAGGAAGTATCTTTGAATTTTTTATTTAGTGAACCTTTTCGCTTTAACTTAGCATTATTACAGATAGCTCCTATCTCTAAAGCATTGACAAGTGCTTTCTCATTAAACTCTTCATCTTCACAATGATAAAGTCTCCCATTGCTATAGACTTTCTGTACTGTCATTTCATTTTTTGTCAACGTTCCTGTCTTATCGGAACAGATTACTGTAGCACAACCTAAAGTCTCCACAGCAGGTAACTTCCTGACAATTGCATTGCGTTTAATCATCCTCTGTACACCAATGGCTAAAGCCAAAGTAACAATGGCAGGTAATCCCTCAGGAATAGCAGCAACTGCTAAACTTACTCCTGACAAGAACATTTTATAAAGTGGTTCTCCTTTTACTACCCCTAAAGCTACTACTGCAGCACAGGCTAACAGACAGATTAAAACAATTCCTTTACCTAAATCCTCCAATCTCTGCTGTAATGGTGTTGTACTATCCTCTGACTCATGTAATAAATTAGCAATCTGTCCCATCTCTGTATCAAGCCCTGTTTCAGTAATTACAGCTTTACACCTTCCTTTAGTCACCACAGTTCCCATATGAATCATATTTGTTCTATCACCAATTGCAATATCTACATCAGAGGTCAAATTACAACTCTTCTTAGCAACTGGCAGTGATTCCCCTGTTAAAGATGACTCATTAACCTCCAAGGTGCTACTCTCAATAATTCTGGCATCTACTGGAATCTTATCACCAATCTCGATAAAAATTATATCACCAGGTACAAGTTCCTCTGATGCAACCTCTTCCATCTCACCTTCCCTCAAAACCCTAGCTTTAGGCGCTGAGAGTTCTTTTAGTGCCTGCAAAGACTTTTCTGCTCTAAATTCTTGAACAAACCCCATGATGGCATTTAAAATTACAATAGATAAGATAGCAATAGCATCTGCATATTCACCCAGAAAACCTGAAATAATAACTGCTACAATTAAGACCAATACCATAAAATCTTGAAATTGACCTATAAATAGTGAAAATAACGAATGGCCACTATTGTCAGGTAATCTATTCGGTCCAATAGACTCTAACCGTTCTTCTACCTGTCTATAACTCAACCCTCTTTTAAGATTACTCTGTAATCCCTCTACTAAATCTGCTACTGCTGAAGTATATGAATCTTTTTTAGACATCTATCCCCCTCCTAATTTAAAATTAGAATAGACTAAATCAATTAAAAAAACATTGATCTAATTGTTCTAACTATAAGATAAGTCATAGCAACTATAACTATCATTATTCAGCTAAAGTAAAGAAAATTACCCCTTGATGAATAAAAAATAAGTTATATCTAATAATTAATATGACAATCAGTAGTATTAATTCAGCTTAGATTTTATCAAAAGTATTCTTTATAGCTAAGATGATTACTATATAAAAACAATGATTTAAAAGAAATTTAACATTTGAAAAGAAGTTAGTTAAGTGTTACTATATAATGTAAAGAATATTTAAGAGGAGTTGTTAATATGTCCTTAGATGGAGTTACTTTAGCTGCGATTAAAGATGAATTTAAAAATAGATTAATTGGTGGGCGAATAGATAAGATTTATCAACCAAAACCTGAACTATTAACTTTAAGAATTAGACAGCCTGGTCAGAATCTAGAATTGTTGATTTCAGCTGACCCCCAAGAACCAAGGGTACATATCAGTAAAGAGAACTTTGATAACCCTATGAACCCTCCTGCTTTCTGTATGTTGCTTAGAAAACACATTGAAAGTGGAAGAATCAAAGATATTCAACAACCCAATTTTGAAAGAATTTTAGAGATAACCATTCAATATATGAATAATGAGGGTAATTTAGAGGATAAGACTCTAGTCATAGAGTTGATGGGTAGACACAGTAATATCATCTTATTAAATCAAGAACGGATGATACTAGATAGTATTAAACGCATTACCTCTAATAAAAGTCGTTATCGCCAATTATTACCTGGGAAAGAATATTTTCCTCCACCAGAGCAAGGAAAGAATAACCCTTTAACTACTAATTTAGGAGAGTTTAATCAATTACTTCAAAATGATCTTAATGAACCAATCTACCGAGCAATCATGAATAATTATCGAGGGATTGGACCTCTAATCGCTCATGAAATTGCTTATCGAACTAACTTAAATGGCCAAGAAGAATTAAAGAGTCAAGACCAGATAAATAATTTAGGAGAAGAGTTTATAGCTATCTTTGAAGCTATTAGAAATAATAATTTTAATCCTACTTTAGTCTTAAAAAACAATGAATTCGAAGCCTTCTCTTCTATAAATTTAGAACAATTTGACCTACCAAAAAAAGAGTATGATTCAATCAGTGAATTGATGACTGTATACTTTGTTGAAAAGATTACACGAAGAATAGTCAACCTCTACACTGACAAGATGGGAACAGTTATCTCTAATAATAAAGAAAAAGCCGATAAAAAGTACCGTAAATTAAAAGGACAATTAAAAGGGGCTAAAAATGCTGATAAATATAAACTCAAGGGTGAATTAATCCTAGCAAATATTTATAGATTAAAGAAAGGTGAAAAGAAAGTAAAGTTAGAAAACTATTATGATGATAATAAAGAAATTACTATCACTTTAGACCCTAAGCTTAATCCTTCTGATAATGCTCAAAAATACTTCAAAAAATATGAGAAGGCCAAAAAGAGTATTAAATATTTAAAGTATGAACTATATAAAATAAAGAACGAACTTGATTACTTAAATCAATTAGAGGTGAATATAGCACAGGCAGAGAGTGTTGAAGATTTAGAAGAGATATATGAAGAGATGGTGCAAGAAGGATATATCAGAGAGCAGAAGAAGAATAAGAATAAACGGGATAAAAAACTGCCACCACTTAAATTCAAATCTACTGATGGGTATGATATCTTGGTTGGAAGAAATAATCGCCAGAATGATAAATTAACGAAAAAAATTGCCAATAATCAAGATACTTGGCTTCATGTCAAAGACCTACCTGGGTCACATACTATTATTAGAAACCATACTGGTGAAGATTTGCCTGAAAATACTATTTTAGAAGCTGCCCAAATAGCTGCTTTTTACAGTAAAGGCAGAGAGTCTAGTAATGTTCCTATCGATTATACTCTAATCAAAGATGTCAAAAAAGCTAAAGGAGCCAAACCAGGAATGGTTTACTATGAGAACTATACAACATTATATGTTGATCCTGATGAAGAGCTTGTAAAGAGTTTAAAAGTTGATTAATTATCAAAAATATTATAGATATCCAAGTCTACAGTGTAATTTAATGGATATATAGCGACACTTTTAAAATTAGCGTGAGTAGGTGTGTGAGTGTGAGTAAACCCCAATAAAAAGAAGTTTTACACACACTCACACTCATAGCTCACACTCGACACAAAGTGTCACACTATCTTTCTATTGTTTCACTCTAAAGTTGGATGACTATATTACCCCAACTAAAAAAGCATACCAACGAGTGGTATGCTTTTTTAGTCACTTAAACTAACACTATTACCTTCTTTTATCTTAGCAAAATAATCCTTTAAGGTCAAAGTCAACCACAGCACTAAGATAATAAAGGAAATCCCTTCTGCAATAGGGAAAGCAAACCATAAAGCAGATAGACCATATAAACGACCTAATAAATACATAACCGGCAGTAATAAAACAATCTGTCTTAATGATGATAATAATAAGCTTGGAAACCCTTTACCAATCGATTGAAAGGTAGTCGCACCTATTAAGGATATTCCAACTACAGGAAAGGAAAGGCTAATTCTCCTTAAAGCAGTACTTCCTATCTCTAACAATTCCTGGTTTTTATTAAAAAGTCTAATTAACCCTTCAGGAAAAAACTGAAATATTACAAATCCTACCATAGTAAAGATAAACCCAATTACCATTCCAAAAATTATAGTCTTCTTCATTCGCTTAAAATTGTTGTGTCCATAATTATAGCCAACAATAGGCATAAACCCTTGACCTAGACCATAAACGGGCATAAAAACAAAAGATTGTAATCTAAAATAAATCCCTACCACTGCAATAGCTGTTGCATCATAACTTGCTACAATTACATTCATACCAGCCATCATCACACTAGCAAGAATTGGCATCAACATAGCAGGAACCCCCACTTGATATAACTCTTTAATAACTCCTAAGTCAAAATTAAAATCTTCAAGCTTTAATTGAATCTGATTCTTATCACTTAGAATAATTCTAGTAATGAAGGTTCCACTAATTATTCTAGAGATAACTGTAGCATAGGCTGCTCCTTCAACTCCAAAGCTAGGAAAGAACCCAATTCCAAAGATCATCAAAGGGTCCAAAACCATATTGATGACTGCTCCAATCAGCATAGTTATCATTGGAATAAAGGTATTGCCCTCTCCTCTTAAGATATTATTAAAGATCATAGGAACGAACATTGCTACTGAACCAATCATGATTATTCTAATATATCTAGTCCCCATATCAATTAGAGTCGGACTACTTGTAAAGATTCGAATCAAATCATCAGCAAAAAAGATTCCTACTATAGCTGTAATTATTCCATAAATAATAGCTGAGAAGACTACATGTTCTGCTACATTGTTGGCTTTATGCCCTTCACCTCTTCCTAATAATCTAGAGATTAAGGAATTGGCACCAACTCCTGTTCCAACTCCCACTGCAATTAAAACCATCTGAATTGGAAAAGCTAAGGATAATGCAGATAAAGCTTCAGTACTTAAATGACCAATATAGATACTATCTACCACATTATATAATGCTTGCACTGCCATTCCAATAATTGCAGGAATCGATAGTTTCAATAATAATGGCACAATCGCTTCTTCTCCTAACCTATCGGAGTTCTTATTAACTTTCATAATTATTCCCCCTTAAATTATCTTTTAATCATCTAATTTATTCTTTAAATTCTCATACATCTTTTTAGTTGTAATTAGATAATTCTCTAATTCATCTTGAGTTAAGCCTTCTTTCATTTCACTTTCTACCGAATTTAATATTTTAATAAATTTAGGTTTAAATTCTTTAGCTTTAGCAGTTAAGTATAGTAGTCTTTTACGCCTATCATCTAGGTCAGCCTCTTTAGTTATAAAACCAACTGCTTCTAATTTCTTAATCCCTTTGCTCACAGCAGATTTATTAAGATTATAAGTCTGACATAAACTATGTTGACAAACTCCTTCCCTTCTATATAAAGACATTAAAAGAAAGATCTGTCCATGACTAATATCATAAGGCTCTAATTTCTTATCTAATAAGACTGCATGTGCTCTATGGGTCATACTTAAATATTTACCAATTCTTTCTCTTATCATAACTCTCTACCTCCAAAAATAGTTCACCCTTCAACTATTTTTAGTATACAATAAATTTAGTTTACTTGTCAACTATTATCTAAACTTCCAGTTTAATATATTCTTATAATGTAATATTTGAGTACATTAGTACATTATAATAATTAAATATCGGTATATATAGTCATCCAACTTTAGAATGAAACAATAGAAAGATAGTGTGACACTTTCGTTTCAGGAATCGGGAATCTGGAATCATGGTGTTAGTATAATATAGTAGACACATTTAATCGAAAATATTAGAATAATAAGTAGAAAGAAAGGATGTGTCTACAATGGCAA
>NZ_JBSQYM010000142.1:0-8026 GCF_055140805.1 Orenia sp. | reverse complement strand
TATCAGCCTTTAAATATCTAATGGTATGCTCCTTTAAAAGCTGATCCAACTCTCTCTTATTACTCTCAACCTGTTCCAAACTAGGCAGTAACTGAAATAGCTCTAAAACTTCTGATGAATATGTCTGTTCTTTAACTTCAATTGACCTAGGCAGCTCTTTCCTCTCAATCTTAAAATCAATAAAAGCAATCCTTCTGCCCCTCTTTTCCGTAGAATAGGATAATTTGATATCAGTCTTTTCACTTATTTCCTCACAGGCTACATCTAAAACTCTACGCCTAAAATTATAGAATCGCTTATATTCACTTTCAGTATTAGTTAACTTCCTAACCTCTTCAATACTCATCTTTGGTATCTTGTATTTTTGATATCTAATAGCTAACTCATAGAAAATTATTGAATATTGGCTATCAAAAGATTTTATCATCATTAAATTCAAAGGAGTAAAGAACCGTTGCTCCTTTAATGCATTAATAATAAAATGGTTCAATTCATAATAGTAAAAATCATCCTTTCTCTCAATATAACTTAATAAGGTAAATGCTTTCCAGTTATACGGGTTTTCCTTATCAACTATCTTAACAGTAGTCTTCATTAGCCCTTCTAACTCTTGATATATATACTCAGTATTCTTATTTTTGAGGTTAGCTCTTTTATGTAATTCATTATAAGGAATCTTGAATATGTTTTCTTTATAATCTTCAAACTTTAATTTTCTTTGTGCATACTTTAAAAAACTATTATATGCTTTTCTTTGAGTGGTAGTGACCTTCTGTTCAGGAATAATACTTATTAATTGATTGGGCTTATTCAACATCTCCTTCTTCATCTATACTCCTCCTATTCTTTACCTCTTCTAAATCATATCATAATACAACTACATATGCAACAATACTAAGTAGTCATATTTCCTTGATTTGTAGTTATATCCCCTTAATCTGTAGTCATAATTCCTTAATATGTAGCTATATCTCCTTAATTTATAGTCATATTTTCCTACAAACCCTTGCTACAATAAGGCTTGTCCAACCCTAAAGATTTATAAGATATAAAAGATATACAACAATAGCATCCTCCGTTAACTTTTAGCTTTAATTTAAAATTTTAAGAATAAAGTTAGCATTGTTGTTGTTAAAACATTTAACCAAATAGGAATCAAATATTTAAAAACTTTTGATTTCAACTCGCGTTAATTTGTGAGATTGGTTGCAAAAAAAATATTTTAAATTTTTAGTACTACTTATAACTGTTAATTATATAGCTTACAGCAAATTATCTCTATTTAGACTATTAGATTTGATCTATATCTTCAATTATTAATTAGTATTAAATTTAATCAGATTTTATTATTTTTTTGCTGTTATATACATTGAAATCCCCTTGTGAAAATTCACATTTTTTGTGAAAATGTACAATAGCAGTGATTAGGAACTAAGTAAGCTAGAGCTATTGTAAATAATAATTTAATTTGCTAATATAAGACTAACGAAAGTACTTTCGAAAAATTTTGAAAATTAAATAATTAAACAAGGAGCGATGATATATATGAAGGAAAAAATCCAACGCTTTGGAGCTGCCATGTTTGTACCAGTCTTGTTATTTGCTTTTGCAGGAATCACAGTTGGGCTAAGTATTCTTTTTATGAACCAAGATATTATAGGTTCTATCGCCAATCCCAATGGACTATGGTATAAATTCTGGTTTATTGTTCAAGAAGGAGCTTGGACAGTATTTCGCCAACTACCACTCTTATTTGTAGTAGGTTTGCCAATTGCTTTAGCTAAAAAAGCATCAGCTCGTGCCTGTTTGGAGGCATTAGTAACCTATCTAACCTTCAATTACTTTATCAACGCTATGTTAACACTCTGGGGACCAAGCTTTGGCGTAGACTTTAGTACCAAGGTTGGTGGTACCAGTGGATTAACAATGATTGCAGGGATTAAGACACTAGATACAGGAATGATTGGAGCAATTTTAGTTGCTGGAATTGTCGTTTATCTTCATAATAAATATTTTGCTAAACGATTACCTGACTATTTGGGTATCTTCCAAGGTTCTTGTTTTGTAGTAATGATTGGCTTCTTTGCTATGCTTCCTGTAGCTTTACTGACTTGTCTATTATGGCCAAAAGTTCAAATGGGAATAGCATCCTTACAGATACTCTTAACCTCATCTGGTGTTATTGGAGTTTGGTTATATACCTTTTTAGAGAGAATTTTAATTCCAACAGGCTTACACCACTTTGTTTATGGACCCTTTATCTTTGGACCTGCCGTAGTAGAGAATGGAATCGCTGCCTATTGGCCACAACATCTATCTGAGTTTGCTACAACTGCTCATTCCTTAAAAGAGATGTTTCCTGCTGGTGGTTTTGCCTTACATGGTCATAGTAAAATCTTTGGTTCTATAGGTATTGCCTTGGCTATGTATACTACAGCTAGACCTGATAAAAAGAAGGTTGTTGCTGGATTACTAATTCCAGCTACTTTAACAGCTATTGTTGCTGGTATTACAGAACCTCTTGAATTTACTTTCCTATTTATTGCACCAGCATTATTTGCTATTCATGCAGCTTTAGCAGCAACCTTGGCAGCAACAGAATTTGCCTTTGGTGTTGTAGGAAACTTTGGTGGGGGTTTGATTGAATGGGCAGCCCAAAACTGGCTTCCATTATTTAAATACCATCCAGGTACTTATATAACTCAGATTATCATCGGTTTTTCTTTTACAGCAATCTATTTCTTTGTCTTTCGCTATGCGATTTTGAAATTTAACTTTGCTACCCCTGGGCGTGAAGTAGAAGGTGAAGAGACTAAACTCTATACCAAATCAGATTATAAGAATAAAAAAGGAGCAATAGTTCAGAGTAATAACTCTTCACAAAATAGTCAAGCAATGGCCTTTTTAGAAGCCTTAGGTGGAAGTGAGAATATCGTAGATGTAACCAACTGCGCTACTCGTCTTCGGGTTTCTGTCAAAGATGGCGATAAATTATTAGCTGATAGTGTCTTTAAAGAAGCAGGGGCTCATGGAGTAGTTCGAAATGGAACAGCAATTCAAGTAATCGTTGGATTATCTGTTCCACAGGTAAGAGATGATTCAGAAAATTTACTTAATGATCCAAATATAAGTGCTTAAATTAGGTTAAGTCAATCAAATTATAAGTTTATAAGATTATAAGTTTATAAGTTAAGTAAGACCATAAGATTGTAAGTTTATAAGTTTATAAAATTATAAGTTAATAAGATTCTAAGCAAATAGGTTTATAAGTTAATAAGAAAATAAGACTTTTTACTTAAGATATAATCTTTAAATAAAGTAACTTCCTTTTTATTGGTACCAATAAAAAGGAAGTATTAAATAAGCAATATAAGCCAAGGAGGAGATAATTATGAAGAAATTTTCTGTAGTCATTGCCGGTGGAGGAAGTACCTTTACTCCAGGGATTGTATTGATGTTACTAGATAATTTAGATAGATTTCCAATTCGCTCTATTAAATTTTATGATAATGATGCTCAAAGACAGGAGATAGTAGCAAAAGCCTGTGAAATCTATTTAAAAGAGCATGCACCTGAAATTGAATTTACTTATACCACTGATCCTCAAAGAGCCTTTAGTGATGTTGATTTTGTATTGGCCCATATTCGTGTGGGAAAATATGCCATGCGTGAACTAGATGAAAAGATTCCTTTAAAATATGGAGTGGTAGGACAGGAAACCTGTGGTCCTGGAGGATTGGCTTATGGGATGCGGTCAATTGGAGGAGTAATTGAGATACTTGACTATATGGAAGAATATTCACCAGAGGCATGGATGCTCAATTATTCTAACCCTGCAGCAATAGTTGCAGAAGCTACTAGAAGACTAAGACCAGACTCTAAAATTTTAAATATTTGTGATATGCCAATCGATTTAGAAGAGAAGATGGCAGATATGTGTGGACTAAAGTCTAGAAAAGAGATGCAGGTATCTTACTATGGGTTAAATCACTTCGGTTGGTGGTCAGAGATTTATGATAAAGACGGAAAAGACTTGATGCCAGAGATTAAAGAGCATGTAGCAGCCAATGGATTTGCAGATGCTATCGCTAAAACAGATCAGCATGTAGACCAAAGCTGGCTGGAAACCTTCCAAAAGGTAAGAGATGTCTATGCCGTCGACCCAACTACAATTCCAAACACTTATTTAAAATATTATTTATTTCCAGATTACGTGGTGGAGCATTCTAATCCAGAGTATACCCGTGCTAATGAAGTAATGGATGGAAGAGAAAAACAGGTGTTTGGAGCTTGTAAAGAGATTATTGAGAAAGGTACTAGTAAAGATTGTGGCTTTGAACCTGATGTACATGCCAGCTACATTGTAGATCTAGCTTGTGCTATTGCTAAAAACACCCAAGAACGCTTCCTGTTGATTGTGCCAAATGAAGGGGCACTAGAGAATTTTGACCCTACTGCTATGGTAGAGATCCCTTGTGTTGTTGGCAGTAATGGTTATGAAAAAATTGTGCAAGGAGCAATTCCCCGCTTCCAAAAAGGATTAATGGAACAGCAGGTAGCTGTAGAAAAACTTACAGTAGAGGCCTGGATTGAAGGAAGCTATCAAAAAATGTGGCAGGCAATTACTTTATCTAAAACAGTGCCAAGTGCCAAGGTTGCTAAAGATATCTTAGATGACTTAATTGAAGCAAACAAAGACTATTGGCCTCAATTAAGCTAACCTAAAGCAGTTGATAGTGTATAATTTAGAATTTACAGTTAAGATCTTAAAAAGAAAAGTTCTTATAATCCTTCGATATAAGAGATATAGTTATTATTTTGACTTTAATCTTTAACTATACATTATTCACTATATACTATCAACTATGACTATATAAGGAGGTAAGACAGATGTTTAAGAAGTTATTCAAATCTCAACCAAAGATTGTAGAGATATACTCACCTTTAAATGGAGAGCTAATAGATCTGTCCGAGGTGCCTGACCCAGTATTTTCTCAAAAGATGGTAGGCGATGGCTTTGCCATAATACCTAATGATGGTAAATTGATCTCTCCAGTTAAAGGTAAAATCAAACAGATACTTCCTACTAAACATGCTATTGGCATTGAAACTGTGGATGGGCTAGAACTACTAATTCATGTCGGTCTAGAGACCGTTGAACTAGAGGGAGAAGGCTTTGAGGTTTTAGCCAAAGTTGGTGACTCAGTGGAGGTAGGAGACCAGCTACTTAACTTTGATATCAATTTTATAGAAAATAATAATAAAGAGATTATTACTCCAATAGTAGTGACCAATTATCAAGAAAAGATTAAGAAATTTAGCAAAGTTGCTAACTCAGAGATTAATTGTAAAGAGTTAGTGTTAAAGTGTGAATTAGTATAGCTATATAGTCTAAGATTAAATTTAAGCTTCAATAAACAAAATTAGTTTAATACTCTACTTATACTTAGCCTCAATTTTATAGTCAAACTTAAAGAATCAAGGAGGAGATAATTATGAAGAAATTTTCTGTAGTAATTGCTGGTGGAGGAAGTACCTTTACTCCAGGAATTGTATTGATGTTATTAGATAATTTAGATAAATTTCCAATCCGTCAGATTAAATTCTATGATAATGATAAAGAGCGTCAAGAGATTATTGCTAAAGCTTGTGAAATTATTTTAAAAGAGCAAGCACCAGAAATAGAGTTTTTAGCTACTGTAGATCCTAAAGAAGCTTTCACAGATGTAGATTTTGTGATGGCTCATATCAGAGTTGGTAAATATGCAATGCGTGAGTTAGATGAGAAGATACCATTAAGATATAATGTACTAGGTCAAGAGACCTGTGGACCAGGTGGCATTGCCTATGGAATGCGGTCAATTGGAGGCATTTTAGAAATTATCGATTATATGGAAGAATATTCACCAGATGCTTGGATGTTAAATTACTCTAACCCAGCAGCTATTGTAGCAGAAGCCACTCGGAAATTACGTCCAGATTCCAAGATATTAAATATCTGTGATATGCCAGTAGGAATTGAAGAGAGAATGGCTCAAATTGTAGGCTTAGAGTCACGTAAAGAGATGAATGTTACTTACTATGGACTAAACCACTTTGGTTGGTGGTCAAGTATTACCGATAAAGCAGGTAATGATTTAATGCCTCAGATTAAAGAGCATGTGGCCAAATATGGTTATGTTGCCGCTACAGATGAGGGACAGCATGTAGATCAAAGCTGGAATGATACCTTCCATAAAGCTAAAGATGTCTATGCAGTAGACCCTAGCACTTTACCAAATACCTATTTAAAATATTATCTCTTCCCAGATTATGTGGTAGAACATTCTAATAAAGAGTACACCCGTGCCAATGAGGTCATGGATGGTCGAGAGAAGTTTGTCTTTGGTGAGGCTGACAAGATAATTAAGCAGCAATCTACTAAAGGCTCTAAACTCCATATTGATGAACATGCCTCTTATATCGTCGATTTGGCTAGAGCAATTGCTTATAATACCCATGAGAGAATGTTATTGATAGTAGAAAATAAGGGAGCAATTGAGAACTTTGAGCCAACAGCAATGGTAGAGATTCCTTGTATTGTCGGTAGTAATGGACCAGAACCATTATCAATAGGAAAAATTCCTCGCTTCCAAAAGGGATTGATGGAACAGCAGGTAGCTGTAGAGAAGTTAGTAGTAGAAGCATGGGCAGAAGGGTCTTATCAGAAGTTATGGCAAGCAATCACCCTATCTAAAACAGTACCAAGTGCCAAGGTTGCTAAAGACATCTTAGATGACTTAATTGAAGCAAACAAGGACTATTGGCCAGAACTAAACTAAATAATTTTATAAACTATCAACAGTAAAGAAGATTCTCTGCTGTTGATAGTTTATACATTCCCTTTATTTTAGTATAAACATTGAGATAATAGTATTTTTAAGTCTACAACCTATGTGCTTATACTTAAATTTTAGATTTTTGCTCTTCTTGATATTTAATATAATATCTAAATAAGGTCTCAATTAGGATAAAGAACATTGAAAAGGAGTAGTTCTCACCATTTTTATAGTTCATCGGTGTGGTTGTTACATATAGGTTATGGGATACCATTCTAGATAGTTGATTATTACTGAGGTTTGTAATGGAAATAGAATCAATCCCTTTCATTGAAACTTCATTGATACAGCTTTGAAAAGAGGTTGTATTCCCAGATAAAGAGATAAAGATCACAACATCATCTTTAGTGATACTTGGGGTAATCACTTCAAATTCAGTATACCCTTCAATTACATGAAAATACTTATGTGCTACTAAGAAGGTTCGTTTTAGCTCTCCAGCAACGGTCAGCTGAGCTGTTCCTGTTCCATAGACAAAAACCCGCTCAGCATTATAAATTAATCTGCAAATATCTTCAAAATCCTTCTCTTTAGTCAATTTAATAGTTTCATTGATATCCTTATAAAGACTTTCAATATAATCTTTTTCTTCTTGGTTAACCTGCTCCTCTTCCCATTTTAAATGGAATTTAAATTCACTATAGCCCTTAAATCCTAACTTTTTTGCTAAGCGAAAGATAGTTGTTCTAGAGATATTACATTTTTTAGCAAGTTCATTGATGCCTAGATTACAACACTCCTTTTTGTGATTTAAGATATATTTTAGAATATATAGATCATTCTCACTTAATCTATTATAATTATCATTAATAATTTCCTGTAATCTCATAATTGCTTCCTCCCTTATTATTACTTACTCTAAATTAGCTAAACCTTTGCAGATCGATTATTTACATGATCAATTCAGATAACTCCTTTAAATCTTTCTCCACTTCCTCCTCAATTGCTCCCAATACAAACTCCTCTTTTGATACCTTCTCCTTAAGCATCTTCGGCAAGGTCTCATAGCCTTTAGCATAACTTGCTATCTCCTTGGTAGATAGCTTTTGATACTTCTCCTTAGCCTTTTGCTGAGCCTTCTCTTTAATCTTTCTCTCTAAATCTTCTTTTTTCTTCTGCTCTTGCTTTCGTTGTTTTGCTAGCTCTTC
>NZ_JBSQYM010000141.1:0-8015 GCF_055140805.1 Orenia sp. | reverse complement strand
AGATGTGTATAAGAGACAGCCATTAGATACTCCTTCGATTAAGAATCCATCATCAATCAGTTCTTCTAATATATCCTGACTATTATTTATTCCTAATAATTGATTAACTATCTCAATATCTAACTCTTGTAGAGCACTAGTCTTACTCAAAAATTGATTAAACTTCCCATCTACCTTTATTTCATCTAATAAGCCAGATTGAAAATAATCAAATAGAAGCTTTAAATTCTTCTTAGAAAAAGCCTTTTCAAATTCTATACCTAAAACAATACTTCTAGCTACCATATCAACTCCAGTTATCCATCCTTGAGCCCAATCATTAAGCTCTTTTATTTGATCATTTGCTAAGGACAAATTATACTTACTGGCTAGAAAATTCTTTAACTGCTGATTATCAAGAAGCAAATCATCTTCTTTAATCTCCAATAAAGCTCCAATAGCCTTCCAATAAAGTTCTTTTGCTAGATTAAAGTTCTTTCGACTTATCAATACAAGGTGAAATGACTTTGGTAATTCATCAATAACCCAGACTAGATTGTCCAACAAGTTTTTATTTCTACAGACTCTATCAAAGTTATCTATTACAAAAATAATATTAGTGCTTAACTGCTGAATTAACTTAATCAATTCTTCTACTAAAGCATCTAAATTTATCTCTTGATTTATAAAGGATTCTTTTAAATAAATTAATTTATCATCTAATCTAGAATTATTATACTTTAAAACCTCTAGTACATTAATCCAAAATTCACTTTCATCAATCTTACCCCTTCTAATCGAATATAGATAAAGAGCTTCATCCCAATTATCTTGTAGATAACCCAGTAAACTAGTCGTTTTTCCATATCCTAAACTTGCTTTTATAACTGTAATCGGACACTCTTTAATAAATTCATATTTAGACCATAATCTTTTATTTTTCCAAAGTATATTATTAGATTTTGGTAGTGTATATTGTGACTTTAATGTTAGTATCTTATTCATCTAAACATGCCTCCTCAACCAATTATATAAAAACTACAATTATTATAATAATTGTAGTTTTTATATAAGAAACCTCTTATTTTCGATAAATATAATTCAATATTATAACCTAATCATTATAGCATATTCTTATTACAAATCAATTACATTAATTTTTTACTTTTCGATATTGATAATTATTACTAGTTGTGTTATAATTAAATTAATAAAGATAATATATGTATTAAGATTAAATAATTAACTTTTTTAACATCCCTCCAACTAAAATAAATTAAAAAATATAAAAGGGGGTAATATCATGAAAGCAACTGGCATTGTACGTAAAATAGATGAATTAGGTAGAATAGTTATTCCAATTGAATTACGTAGAACTTTAGGAATTGATGTAAAGGATCCTTTAGAGATTTATGTAGATAATGATAAAGTTATCTTTAGAAAATATGAACCAGCTTGTACCTTCTGTGGTAATGCTGATCATACTATTAACTTCAAAAATAAAATTGTCTGTCAAGAATGCTTAGATAAGATAACTGATAAGGTTGGTTAATCTTTAGAAATCTAAAAAGCTGAGTAGATAATTTAAATTATCTACTCAGCTTTTTAAAAATATACTCTTGTTCATATTTTACTCTAAATTATCATTATAAGAGTTAATATGTTGAGCTAAACGTTGATCTTCCTTTTTAATATGCTCAATTAGCCATCCTGTTACTACCTCATTTAATTTCATCAAAGAATTCTTATTAATCTGACCATTCCTATAATTTTGTCTAAACTCTCCAACCTTATCTTCAAACCTTTCATGAATTCCTTTATGGCGTTCATAATCTGGATATTGGTACTTTCTTTGAATTCCTTCTTCTTCCCTAAAATGTTTATCTATATAATCAACTAGAAAATCTAAAGATTCTTTAATATCTCCTTGGCTACTATCATTTTGGCAAGCATCTAATAGATAGTTGGCCTTTTCAAAGATACCCTGGTGTTGACTATCTATCTGCTCTACTCCTACAGCAAAACGATCATTCCATTGTATTCCATTAGTAACCTCACCCAAACTGAACTTCTCTATATTAACCTTCATACTTTCTGCCATATTTGCTAATTTCTTTGCAGAATTACTGATTTCTTTAGACATTCCCTCTATATTAGATGAAGATTCCATCAAACTGTTAGCATTACTAGCTAAATCTTGGGTAGCATAAGCAGTTTGGGAAATCTGTTCTGCTGTCTGCTCACTAGCATCACCAATTTGATTAAAAATATGATTGGTCTCTTGAGTAACTTCTTGACCTTTTAAAGCCTTATCTTCCATCTTATTTATAGAATTAATTACCTCTTTAGAATTTAATTGTGTCTTATGAACCAATTTACTGATATCACCAGTAGCTTTAGAGGTCTCTTCAGCTAACTGTCTAATCTCCTCTGCTACCACTGCAAAACCTCGTCCATGATCCCCAGCTCTTGCTGCTTCAATAGCTGCATTAAGGGCTAATAGATTAGTCTGTTCAGCAATATTATTGATTAAATCGACAATATTACCAATCTCATTGGAGTTATTTGACAACTCATTCAATAGCTCAACGGTACTCTCTACTTGTTCATAAATCTGATTCATTATCTCTACCGTCTCTTCCATATTTAGGCGACCCTCATCAGTTTGAGCACTAGACTCTTGGGCAAAGCTAGTTACCTCTTCTACACTAGCAGAAATCTCCTCTATTCCAGCAGTAATATTCTCAATCATATAAGCTGAATTTTCAATGGAAGTATTAACCACTTTTGCACTAGAAGAGAGGGTATTACTATAAATTGATAAATTCTGAGAATTATCCAATAGTTCTGTAATTAATGCTTTCTGCTCCTGTACAGTCTTATTAAATCTACCATATAATTCCCCAAATTCATCTTTACTGTCAACCTCTAGCTCAATATTCAAATTTCCATCTCCAACTTCTTTCATCCCAGATTTTAATCTTAGTAACATACTCTGCATATAATTAGAAAGCTTAACTATAATTAAAGCCATGATGATAATTGCTAAAATGAAGACTCCTACTGTAACTCCAATTAAGACTTTTTGAAAAGAAAGAATCAGCTGATTAATCTGCTCTAGCTTAGCATCAACAATAGATTGATAACTACCTGAACCTACAAACCAATTAGTTCCTCTTACTGGCTTAACATAGGCAAACTTCTTCTCTTTTTGACCTGTATTTGGATTTAAATAGATATAATCTACAAACCCACCACCATCTTCTGCTACTTCTACTAAATTTTTTAATATATACTTACCTTCACTATCTTGTAAATTCAAACGATTAGTACCTTCTTTTGAACGATCAGTTGGTAGAGAGATTGTATCCCCCTTATAATCATAAACAAAAAAGTATCCTGCATCACCAAACCTGACTTTAGCATTCTGGTCTGCAATATACTCTCTTAAATTCTTAGTAGAAAGGTCTTTTTTCTGCTGTTGATACTCTTTGGCTAATTCAAGGGCTGTTATTTCTACTACATTCTGTATTCTATCCCTTTCTAAATTCAATAACATCTCTTTTACACCATTATGTATGTGATCAGCAAAACTATCAAATTCAAAGATAAAGACCCCAGCAATCATCAATAAAACAATTATTAGACTTAAACCAAAACTAAATAGGATTTTATACCTTATGCTCAAATCTCTGAATAATTTCATTATATCTCCTCCTCCATAATCTGCTAAAAAATTAAAATACCATAAATTTAGAATAAAAACTTTTAATACATAATTTCTAATATAATAATATTCTCTTAGCAAAGAAGGTACTAATATTTAATTTGAAGATAGAGAGACCATATTCCTTCCCTTACTTTTAGAATAATATAATGCTTGGTCTGCCTTAGCAATCAAATGTTCTAAATTCTTTAGAGAATTAACTCTATTAGCATAGCTAATACCAGCAGATATAGTTAGCTTATTATTAGGTTGTCCATTTTCACCTTCAAAAGAATAGTCTTCTATCTCTTGTCTAAACCTTTGAGCAATAGTAACAGCTTCATGTATATTGTTCAAATTTGCTAAACAGATAATAAATTCTTCTCCCCCATACCTAGCTACAAAATCATCTACCCTTACACTATCCTTAAGAAGCTGAGCAACAGTTCTAAGAGCCTCATCACCTCTAAGATGGCCATTATTATCATTATATTCCTTGAAAAAGTCAATATCAACCATCACAATCGACATGCTATCTTCTATAAATTCTTCGGCTTTTCGCTTAAAAGAATCTAGTTTTAGTAATCCAGTCATTTGATCATAATCAGCTCTAAAATTTAGCTTCCTGTATAATAAGATTAAATTATTGCTATCATTAATTATTAGCATCATGCCAATCAATGATAGATATGAGAAGATTAATAAGAAGAAATTAATCCTAAAGGATGGATAATAAGGCAATTTTAATGTCAATCTCTCTAAGATAAATCTTAATAAATGAAAGAAAGTAAATGCAAATAGGGCCATCCCTACCTTCACCATTCTGATTCTAGGCGTAAGAGATTTATATATACTAAAAAAGATTCCTACTATAAAGGGCATTAATATATCAAAAGCAATTCCATACCAGACAATAGATCCTCCCAGATAGAATCTATAAACCCCAGGTAATATAATACTTAAAACTCCTATCTTCCATCCCCATAAATAGGTAGCTAGAAAGATAGGTACACTTCTTAAATCAAATATCATATCCTTATATTTAACAGAAAAAAACATTAATAAAGAGGCTAATAGACCAACTGTTACAGGCAATGTCCAAATAAAAAGAGATAAACCTTTTTCTTGATTAATAACAAATCTTTTAAACCTTACAATTAAAAAGGTATATGAGATAATCAAGGTCATATTATGGAAAAAGGTAATTAACATTAAATCACATCCCCTGCTAATAAATTATACATTTAAATGCTATATAAAAGATTATCAGCTAAGTATTTGATAAATTAAGACAACTAAGTTCTAAGTTTTTTTAATTATTAATTGGTGTAAATTGATATATTGAATTAAGGTTCTTCCTATTAAAATCAATACAAGAAAAGATTTAGAGAAAGAAGTTAAAGTCCTCTCCTTATCAGGAAGAGGATTTAAGAGAGGGTAGTTTACTCACACACACACTCATAGTTCACACTCGACACAAAGTGTCGCATTATATCCATTAAGTTTCATTTTAAATTCACGCACCTATACTACTTTATCATAATTTTTAGTTATTTTTATAAATACTATAGGAGACCCTACTCCCTCCTATGATAGGATCCCCAATAATATCTACAAAATTTTCTGTTATATATTTTCCTTACTTATATAATAACACTGCCTTCTATCTAAAGATTAACAAATCAATTACAAATCAATCACAACCTTATTATTTTAAAATATTAGCAGGAAATTAATTCTACTCATAGAAAAAGTATTATAGGTTAATCTAATGGGAGGGGATTATATGTTCGTCAGCTGGACAAATAACTTAAATATTGGTATTGAATTAATTGATAAACAGCATCAAGAAATATTTAAACAGACAAATATTTTTTTAAAAAAATTAGATGAAAATAAAAAAGATCAGGAGAAGACAACAGAAACGGTAGAAGAACTATTTTACTTCTTAAGCGATTATTTTGTAACCCATTTCAATGATGAAGAGAGTTTACAGCTAAAATATAATTATCCTAGATATAAACGCCATAAAGAGATTCATCATAACTTTATCAACAAGATTACTGAAATCAAATATAAGTTTTTAAATGAAGAAGAGAGTATAGATGAATTAATTGAAATAATTAAAGATAAGATAATGAACTGGTTGATAAATCATATTGCTGAAGAGGACACTTTAATCAGTGAATATATACAAACTCATGATATTAAGTAAAAAGCTAAGGCTTTTAAAAGAGCCTTAGCTTTTTATATTTACTAAATTACCATATTAAATTATTATTTAGCAAAATTAGTCTTATTGACTACCTTCTTTGATATACTAGCTAAATTATCATCTTCATTGATTAAAGTTGAATAAACAACTACCTCTACTTGAATTTTATCTTTGCTATCTATTTTAATACTACTATGCTCTTCTTAATTTGTCCTCTTCCAATATAAGTAATTATCTCTCAGTTCTAATTTAATTTTATCATTATTATAAAGTGATGAGAGATAAGCCATAATTAAGGTCTTCATCAAGTGATACTGTTGTAAACTTTTAATCTGAACTTGGTAGTAATCTAAAGTCTCTTGTAATAGTTGTTCAGTGCTTTTAGAAGACTCTAACAATTTAAAAATTACCCCTTCTATCTCATTAATACAGTCAAGATTGACTTTAATCAGCTCTCTAATTTCAGTACTAACTTTAGTATGGGATGGTAGATAAAAATCATAATTAGTCTCAGCTAAAAACTCTAAAGTAGCCTTTTGCTTTTCGATATCTGTATAAAAGAGTAGCTTATGCTTATCAATTACCTTCTGGGAGAAGATTGAATCACCACAAAATAAGACTCCATCTGCTACAACCCCAATCTGATTTACTGAATGACCTTGCAAGGGGATTATCTCTACTTCAAGAGTATCAAATTTTAACTTTATATTGGTCTCTTCTAGTACATGATTTACTACAGACTTCTTTGCCATTAAGAATTTATTCTTTAAATCCTTGATTGGATTTGCTCCAGAAAAGAAGGATAAAGGCTCAAGATAAGGATAATTGATAATAGCCGATTCAATCCTATAAGCATAAATCTCTGCCCCAGTCTCCTGCTGTAAATAATTATTAGCACCACAGTGGTCTGCGTGAAAATGGGTATTGATAATTGCTTTTAAGATTAAGTTGTTACCTTTTAAAATTCTTAATATCTTCTTAGCCACACTATCATCTAAACCACTATCAACTAAGATCGCCTCATTTCCATCTTTAATCAGCCCAATATTTGTAAGTGCATCTAAATAGTATACCTGATCTGTCAACTGCTTTAACTTCATTATCGATCCTCCTTCTAAGTTTTTAACTTATCTATTTTCATTATTAAAGTAGACTAACTTATATTTTTTAAAATTGAAGCTTATAAAGATTTTACTATCTCCAGGATATCCTTAGGTTCTTTAGCAATATAATTTGGTGACTCTTCTTGTATAGTAGCCATAGAGTCATACCCCCAGCTTACCCAAATCACCTCTACCTCCACCCTCTTACAGGCAATCACATCTCTAGATTCATCTCCAACATAGATTAAATCAGTATTTTTTAACTTATTTTTCTTTAAGAATTTTTTAATAACCTTATCCTTACCAAAAAGATTACTTGAACAGAAGATTTGGTCAATATTATCTATCTGATTATTCTTTAAAAAGTCTCTGATAATATTCTCTGAATTAGATGATATAATAGCTAACTTATAATCCATCGCTCCTAGTTCTTTTAATAAATTGCTAACTCCATCAAAAAAGAGTAGATGCTTTATAGATTCCTTATAAATTCTATAAAATTCTGGTGCCCAAAAAGGAAGCTTATATACAGGAACCTTCAGAAATTTACATCTATCAAGAACCGATAATCCCTTTAAATAATCAATATCCTGCTCTTCTATAGGCTTAAAATTATGTTTTTTAGCAAGTTGATTAACAACCGAGATAGCAATATCCTGTGAATCAACTAAAGTTCCATCAAAATCAAAAGCTATATATTTAGTCATAACTATACTCCTTTATCAGTATTCTATATTATTAAAAATTACCCCAACTCTTTATACATTCTTTACTACCACTCTAATAACCTTTTTAGTATACCATGATTAAGCAAATATTCTCTTAATAGATATAAAAAACAAATAATTAATTTATTACTTTTAACCAGAAACCTTAGAATATAGTCATCCAGCTTTAGAATGAAACAATAGAAAGATAGTGCGACACTTTGTGTCGAGTGTGAGCTATGAGTGTGAGTGTGTGTAAAACTTCTTTTTATTGGGGTTTACTCACACTCACACACCCACTCACG
>NZ_JBSQYM010000140.1:0-8156 GCF_055140805.1 Orenia sp. | reverse complement strand
GTTTCCTTTTATTCATCCATTTTTTACGTCTAGATTTAGTTTGAAAATATTATTTTATATATTGAATAATAAAAATGAATATGATTATATTTATTTTGATTTTTCTCAATCTTTTTTATACTCTTTATTTATTAAGAGTAAGGATAAATTTTTGATGACTCATGATATTATTGCTCAAAAATATGAGAGGAAAGAAAATAAATCTTTTAATTTAAGTTATAAGTTCTGTCGTTTTTCAGAGAATCTTATATTGAATTTATCAAAAGGGAATATAATTAGTTTTAGTAAAAAGGATCAAAAATTACTATATGACTATTATCAGATTCAATCTGAGGTAGTAGATTTTTATATAGAAGAAAGTATAAAGGAGATTAATTTAAAGGAAATTAATTTAGATAATAGTTTTTGTTTTTATGGTTATTGGAAGAGAGAAGAAAATTTAGAAGGTTTACTTTGGTTTGAAAAGAATATACTTCCCTCTATAAGTAAATATATAAAAATCGTAGTAATTGGTGGGGGGTTAAATAAAGAAGTAAAAAATAGATTAAATGAATATGATAATGTAGAAGTATTAGGATTTGTAAAAAATCCATATAAAGTCATATCAAAGTGTAAAGGTTTAATAGCTCCATTATTTCAAGGTGCAGGTGTAAAAGTTAAAGTTATAGAATCCTTAGCATGTGGCACTCCAGTAATAGGAACAGATGTTGCTTTTGAGGGTATAGAATTTAAATATAAAAATTATTTGAAGAGAGTAGATTCACCAAATAATTACATTGATGCTATTCAAGAATTAAATAAAATTAAACTAAAAGATAAGATACAATTAAAAGATAATTTTAATTCAAATTATCCAAAACAAAAATTTAGATATATATTAAGTGAACTAGAATAGAGAAAAGAAGGACTGATTTAAATGGTTGATATAACGGCTTCTATTGTATTATATAAAAGTAATTTTGATGAAATAAAAAGGGTTATAGATAGTTTTTTAAATACAAGTTTAAATGTTAAGTTGTACTTAATAGATAATTCTCCAACTAACGAGTTAAAAAAGTTATCTCAGGGTGAAAGAGTAGAGTATATTTTTAATAATACTAATATTGGGTTCGGTTCTGCGCATAATCTTGCTATAAAAAAATCAATAGATAATTCTAAATATCACTTAATTTTAAATCCTGATGTTTATTTTGAAGAAGGAACATTAGAAAAAATCTATAATTTTATGGAAGAAAACGAGGATATTGGACTAGCTATGCCTAAAGTATTATATCCAAATGGCGAAATGCAACACTTATGCAAGTTATCACCTACACCTTTTGATCTTATACTTAGAAGGTTTCTTCCTTTTGAAACCTATTTAGAAAAAAGAAATCAGAATTATGAATTAAAATTTGCTGATTATAATCAGATAATGGATATACCTTATTTATCAGGATGTTTTATGTTTATTAGAACAGAAGTTTTAAAAAAAGTTGGTATGTTTGATGAGAGATACTTTATGTATTTAGAAGATACCGACTTATCTCGTAGAATTCATCAACAATACAGAACAGTATATTATCCAGAGGCTACTGTATATCATGAATATGGAAAAGGGTCGTATAAGAATAAAAAGCTATTGTGGTATCACATTAGCTCTGCCATTAAATATTTTAATAAATGGGGCTGGATCTTTGATAAAAATAGAAGAGAAATCAATAAGAAAACATTAAATGATTTAAAAAATAGATTAGATATGTAAAAAGTAATTGATAACTAATTGCTGAAAAATATTAAAACGGCTATTATTTGTTTCTAATACTATAAGAGGAGGCTAACAATGAAAGGAATAATCTTAGCAGGAGGAAGTGGAACTAGACTTTATCCATTAACAAAAGCAATGTCAAAACAGAGCTTACCAATTTATGATAAACCAATGATCTATTATCCATTATCAGTATTGATGTTATCAGGAATTAGAGAGATATTAATTATCTCTACACCTAGAGATTTACCAGTATACAAAGAGATGTTAGGTGATGGTAGTCAAATAGGTCTAAAATTATCTTACAAAGTACAAGAAGAACCCCGAGGATTAGCGGATGCCTTTATTGTGGGAGAAGAGTTTATCAGTGATGAGAATGTCGCTTTAATTTTAGGAGATAATGTATTCTATGGTCAGCACTTTACTGAAATTTTACAAAGAGCTGCTTCACTAGAAGAAGGAGCAACTATCTTTGGTTATTACGTTAAAGACCCAAGTAGCTTTGGTGTTGTAGAGTTTGATGAAGATGGTAAGGTGTTATCTTTAGAAGAGAAACCAGAGAAGCCTAAATCACACTATGCAGTACCAGGGCTTTATTTTTATGATAATAGTGTAGTAGAGAAGGCTAAGAATTTAAAGCCTTCTCCTAGAGGGGAATTAGAGATAACAGATATTAATCGACTCTATTTGGAAGAAGGTAGCTTAATGGTAGAGCACTTTGGACGAGGTATGGCATGGCTAGATACAGGAACTCATGATGGCTTATTGAATGCAGCTAACTTTGTAGAAGCAGTACAGAAGAGGCAGGGGCTGTATGTGGCTTGTATAGAAGAGATAGCTTATAGGTTGGCTTATATTAATGATGATGAATTGAGGGAATTGGCTAAGCCATTGATGAAAACGGATTATGGTAAGTATCTTGTTTCTATTATTGAGGAATAAGATAAAAAATATTAACCACAGAGTCACAGAGAAGAAGAGTCAACACAGAGAAAGAGAAATTAATAATAAAAACTCTGTGAAGGCTCAGTGTGCTGTGTATCTCAGTGGTAGATTTTACGTATTATCAAATTATAAAAATTAAAGACAACCCACAGAGTCACAGAGTGGTGAAGTTAACACAGAGAAAAGGAATAAAATTAAAAATAAAACCCCTGTGAATTCTCAGTGTACTCCGTGCCTCTATGGTAAATTATTTTATTGGTTATTATAATTCAAAGGTTGGTAAAACTAGCCATAAAGTCACAGAGGAACGGGGGATTTACTTAGATGAAGAAAAATGAGATAACCTCTAAGATAATAGGAGCTGCAATTGAAGTTCATAAGAGCTTGGGACCAGGTTTATTAGAAAGAACATATGAAGAGTGTTTATGTATAGAGTTAGAAGAGAATGGACTAAACTATGAAAAGCAGTTATTATTACCTATTAGATATAAAAATAGAGAATTAAAAGATGCTTATAGGATAGATGTTTTAGTAGAAAAAGAGGTTATTGTTGAATTGAAGTCTGTAGAGAAAATATTAAATATTCATAAGGCTCAATTACTAACATATATGAAGCTATCAAACAAAAAGTTAGGTTTATTGATGAATTTTAATGTTGATTTATTAAAAAATGGAATTAAAAGATTAATCTTATAGTTAAAAGAACGAAAAGATAACCACAGAGTCACAGGGAAGAGGAGTCAACACAGAGAAAGAAAAATTAATAATAAAAACTCTGTGAATACTCAGTGACCTTTGTGCCTCAGTGGTAAGCTTTTAGATATTATTAAAACGAGAAAGACTAACCACAGGGTTATAGGTGAAAGAGTTAACAAAAAAAAGAAAGAATTAATAATTAGAAAAATCTGTGAGACTCAGTGTTCTCTGTATCTCGGTGGTGAAGTATCTATTATTTAATTAATAGAAATATTTTAGTGGAGGTTTTAAAATGAGTAAATTTAAAAAGATAGAAACTCCTATTAAAGATTTATACATAATAGAACCGACTATCTTTGGTGACCACCGTGGATTTTTTATGGAGAGTTATAACAAGAAAGAGTTTGTTGAGATAGGTCTTGAGATGGATTTTGTTCAAGATAATCATTCTAAGTCTAAGAAAGGTACATTGCGTGGGTTGCATTTTCAAACTAAGTATTCCCAAGGAAAACTTGTTAGAGCTATCAAAGGGACTGTCTATGATGTGGCTGTCGATTTAAGAGAAGGGTCAGAGACTTATGGAAAGTATTTTGGAATTATTCTTTCGGAAGAGAATAAGAAGATGTTTTATATTCCAGAAGGGTTTGCCCATGGATTTGTAGCTGTAACAGATGAAGCAGAGTTTATGTATAAGACTACTAACTATTATCATCCAGAATATGATGCGGGGATTATTTGGAATGATAAAGATATAGCGATAGATTGGCCTTTGGAGGAGTATGATATTAAAGAAGAAGATTTATTGTTATCTGATAAAGATAAGAAATTACCGAAATTAAGAGATATAGAGAATTAACCACAGAGTCACAGAGTAAAGGAGTTAGCACAGAGAAAAGAAATAAAACTCTGTGAATTCTCAGTGTTCTTAGTGCCTCAGTGGTTAGATTTTTTATGTATAAGGAGGCTGTTATGATATTTTTAACTGGTGCCAATGGTCAGTTAGGTCAAGATTTTCAGAAACTTTTTAATCAGCTGGGAGAAGAATATATAGCTACAGATTATATTGCAGACAATGGTTGTATATCATTGGATATTACTGACTATCAGGTAGTGAAGAAATTTGTAGCAGGTAAAGAGATTGATATCATTATCAACTGTGCTGCCTATAATAATGTAGATAAGGCTGAGGAAGAAGAGGATAAGGCTTTTGCATTGAACTGTGATGCTCCTAAGAAGCTAGCGGAGATTGCTAAGGAGAAGGGAGCAACTTTTGTAACTTATTCTACAGATTTTGTATTTGACGGAACAAAAAATTGTCCTTATAAAGAAGAAGATAAGATAAATCCCCTTTCTATATATGGTAAGTCAAAGGCTCAAGGAGAGCAAGCAGTGTTAGGTGCCTATGATAAATCATTTGTGATCAGAACCTCTTGGGTATTTGGTATAGGTAATAATAATTTTAATAAATCTATTATAAATTGGTCTAAAAGTAGAGATGAACTTAATATAGTAGATGATCAGGTTTCTGTTCCAACTTATTCATGGGATTTAGCGGTTTATTCTTGGGATTTAATTCAAACAGGTAAGTATGGATTATACCATCTCTCAAATAGTGGAGAGGCGAGTAAGTATGAGCAAGCTAAGTATGTTTTAGAAAGTATAGCTTGGAAAGGAAAGTTAGGAAAGGCTAAAACAGTCGACTTTAATCTTCCTGCTAAAAGGGCTGAATATAGTAAGCTAGATAGTTCAAAAGCGGAAGAGGTTATTGGAAGAAAGATGCCTGATTGGAAAGATGGGATTGATAGATTTCTGAAAGAATTGACTGATAATGGAGAATTATAATAAAAAGATAACCACAGAGTCACAGAGAGAAGGAGTTAACACAGAGAAATAAATAAAATTAAAAATAAAAACTCAGTGACTACTCAGTGTACTCTGTGTCTCAGTGGTAGATTTTACGTATTGTTAAATTATAAAAATTAAAGATTAACCATAGAGGCACATAATAATGGAGTTAACACAGGGAAAATATTTAAAATTAATAATAAATCTCTGTGTAATCTCAGTTTACTCTGTGACTCTGTGGTAAAATTTAAAGAAATCAGGAGGTTTATATGAAAACATATTTAGTACCTGGTGCTGCTGGATTTATCGGTGCCAACTTTACAAAATACATGTTAAAGAAGTATGAGGATATTAAGATTGTTATTCTAGATAAGCTGACTTATGCTGGGAATTTAGGTACGATTAAGGACGAAATTAAAGATGATAGAGTTGAGTTTGTAAAAGGTGATATTAAAAATAGAGAATTAGTTGATAACATCTTTTATAGAAACAATATAGATTATGTTGTTAACTTTGCAGCTGAATCTCATGTAGATAGATCGATTGAAAATCCTCAAATCTTTCTAGAAACTAATATTCTTGGAACACAGAATTTATTAGATGTAGCTAAAGCACATTGGATGCTAGGAAAAGATGAAGGTGGATATCCGATTTATAAAGATGGAGTAAAATATTTACAAGTTTCCACAGATGAAGTTTATGGTTCATTATCAAAAGATTATGAAGAAGCGATAGACCTTCTTTTAGAAGATGAAGAGGTTAAGCAGGTAGTTAAAGATAGAGTTAATTTAAAGACTTATGGTGATAACTTCTTTACAGAAGAAACTCCAATTGACCCAAGAAGTCCATATTCATCTTCAAAGGCAAGTGCTGATATGATTGTGATGGCATATGCAGAAACATATAAAATGCCAGTTAATATTACTCGTTGTAGTAATAACTATGGACCATATCATTTCCCTGAAAAATTAATCCCTCTAATTATTAAAAATATTCTTTCAGGTAAGAAATTGCCTGTTTATGGTGATGGGAAAAATGTAAGGGATTGGTTATATGTAGAAGACCATGCTCAGGCTATTGATATGGTTGTAAACAATGGTAGATTAGGTGAAGTATATAATGTAGGTGGTTTCAATGAAGAGCAAAATATTAATATCGTAAAACTTACTATAGATACAATTGCTAAGATTATGAAAGAAGAGCCAGAATACTCAAAAGTATTAAAGACAGATTTAGAAAATATTAATTATGATTTAATTATTTTTGTTAAGGATCGTCTTGGGCATGATATGAGATATGCTATTGATCCTACAAAGATAGCGACAGAACTTGGTTGGTATCCAGAAACTAATTTTGAAGATGGTATAGAAAAGACTATTAGATGGTATCTAGATAATCAAGAATGGGTAGAAGAAGTAGCGAGTGGAGATTATCAAAAGTATTATAAACAAATGTACGAAAACTAAAAGCAGTAAGAGGTGAGAAGTGATTCTATTCACTACTTACTTCTTACTTTTGATTATTTAAAGGAGTGAACATACATGAAAATAGCAGTAGCAGGAACAGGCTATGTAGGGCTATCCAATGCAGTTCTTTTAGCTCAGCATAATGAGGTAGTAGCCTTAGATATCATACAAGAAAAGGTAGATTTAATCAACAATAAAAAATCACCAATAGCAGACCAAGAGATAGAAGAATATCTGGCTACTAAAGAGTTAAACTTAATAGCAACTTTAGATAAGGAAAAAGCTTATAAAGATGCAGAATTTATTATAATTGCTACCCCAACCGATTATGATACAGAAACAAATTACTTTAATACTAAGACCGTAGAAGGGGTTATCGAAGATGTCCTAGAGATAAATCCTGAGGCTACAATGGTCATTAAATCTACAATCCCAGTAGGTTATACTAAGTCTATTAAAGAAAAATATGACACTGAAAATATTATCTTTTCACCGGAGTTTTTAAGAGAAGGAAAAGCCTTATATGATAACTTATATCCGTCTCGTATAGTAGTAGGAGAACAGTCTCAGCGAGCAGAACGCTTTGCAGAGTTATTGGCTGAAGGTGCTATTAAAGAGGAGATTCCAGTTTTATTTACAGATTCTACAGAAGCAGAAGCGATTAAGTTGTTTGCTAATACCTATTTGGCATTGAGAGTCTCATACTTTAATGAGTTAGATACCTATGCAGAATCAAAGGGGTTAGATACTAAACAGATTATTGAAGGTGTTTGCCTTGATCCTCGAATTGGTGGACATTACAATAATCCTTCCTTTGGCTATGGGGGATATTGCTTACCTAAGGATACGAAGCAGCTTAGAGCAAACTATGCTGATGTACCGAATAATATCATTCATGCTATAGTTGATGCAAATAGTACTAGAAAAGATCACATTGCGGAGATGATACTGAAGAAAGATCCTGAGGTAGTGGGAGTTTATAGGCTAATAATGAAATCAGGTTCTGATAATTTTAGAGCTTCAGCTATACAAGGGGTTATGGATAGATTAAAGAATAAAGGTGTTGACCTAGTTATCTATGAGCCAACTTTAGAGGAAGAAGAGTTTGCTGGTTTTAAAGTGATTAATAATATCGAAGAATTTAAAAATATATCAGATGTAATAGTTGTAAATAGAATGAACGAAGAGTTAGAGGATGTAGAGGAGAAGGTATATACAAGAGATTTATATAGAAGAGACTAAAGGTCAGTTGATAGTTGATAGTTAAAGAAAAAAGAAGAGTAATTTGGGATAAGAGTTGCAGGTTTTACTTGTGGCTCTTATTTTATTATTGGTGGATAAAATTGATTAAGGTCAAAAGATTGTTTAGCTATGGATTAACATAGATGAAATATGGATAAAGACTAAGAAATAAAAGACTGTTTAGCCACGAATTGCACGAATGAAACACGAATAAA
>NZ_JBSQYM010000139.1:0-8210 GCF_055140805.1 Orenia sp. | reverse complement strand
CAGTTATCAGTAAAACAGACTGATTCCAGATTCCCGATTCCTGACACAAAAGTGTTACATTATCTTTCTATTGTTTCATTCTAGAGTTGTTTATCTATAAATTCTTCTTTATAAATATCTCTTAAAATTGTTTGGATACCTTTACTCACCATATTAAGTCTCAGAGCATAGTATATAGTATCCGCTGGTAATATTTCCTAAAAGAAAGAGGAGTGTTAGATGAATAACAACAGATTAGAAAATTATAAAATGAAGTCAGAGCCTATTGGAAAGGGAAATTTCTCATCTGTTTACTTGGCTGAAGACATTAAACAGCAATGCGAGGTTGCAATTAAAGTATCCTCTCATATTAATATGACTAAGCATGAAGCCTTCATAATGGAGAGTTATGGAAATCATCCATTTTTACCTAAATTTTATGAATTCTTTATAAAAGAGAGTAAAGCTTATATTGTAATGGAATACTTCCCAGGAGTAAGAATTGGACATTGGAACTATCATTCCACAGGGAAAAAGAGGAGTAAAGAAGATGCTATTCTTATCACATTAAATATCTTAGAAGGTTTACAACGTCTTCATCAAATAGGATTTGCTCATCATGATCTCTTACCTAAAAATATACTGATTATGAATGATAACCCAAATAGGATAAAATTGATCGATTTTGGGCTAGCAAAACCTCTAAACTCAGAAAAAAACCAGAGATATAAAATAAATGACCTATCTGTAGCAGCAAGTATGTGTATTTATTTAATCAATGGAGTCGTTTCAAAGCCAAGAATAGATGACCTAGAATCACTGGAGGATGATTTAAAAGAGGTTTTATTCAAAGCCTATCACCCTAATATTGAGCAGAGGTATCAATCTGCAAAAGAGTTTATTAAAGCTTTGAACCCTTTAGTTTAAAAATCATGAGGATGATTAATATATAAGAGCATAAAAAGACTCTAGTAACAAAGTTGTTACTAGAGTCTTTTTATTGTATTTAAGTTTTTATTTTTTAACCATTTACCTTCTCCAAAGCCTGCTTTAAATCAGCAATAATATCCTCTACTCTTTCAATTCCTACAGATACTCTAATTAAATTATCTGTAATACCTGCTGCTAGCTGGTCTTCTGTTGATAACTGTTCATGAGTAGTAGAAGCTGGATGAATAATTAAAGTTCTAGCATCTCCAACATTGGCTAATAATGAACATAACTCCACATTATTAATCAATTCCTTACCAGCTTTCACTCCACCTTTAATTCCAAAGCATAACATTCCACCAAAGGCTTTTTGTTGCTTCTTAGCAAGCTCATGATGTGGGTGGCTCTCTAAACCTGGATACCTAACCCATTCTACCTGAGGATGAGCTTCTAACCATTGAGCTACCTGCAATGCATTTTCAGAGTGTCGCTCCATTCTAAGTGCTAAAGTCTCTAAACCTTGAATGAATAACCATGTATTGAAAGGGCTTGCTGCGGGTCCAATATCACGATAACCTTCTACTCTTGCTTTTAATAGAAAATCGGCAGGGCCTACAATAATTCCACCAATTGAGCTACCATGACCACCGATATATTTAGTAGCTGAATGGACTACAATATCAGCTCCAAATTCGATTGGTCGAGATAAGTATGGTGTACAGAAGGTATTATCAACTACTAATTTTAAATCATGTTTATGGGCAATTTCTGCCACTTTTTCGATATCTACTATATCCAAAGTAGGATTTCCTGGGCTCTCCAAATATAAGAACTTAGTATTTTCAGTGATAGCTTCTTCCCAAGCATTAAGGTCATGGGGATCAACAAAGTTAGTATCAATTCCATACTTAGGTAAAGTTACATCAAATAAGTTATAAGTACCTCCATATACATACTTAGATGATACTATCTCCCCTCCACCTTCAGCTAAAGTAATCGCCGTTAAATGAATCGCAGACATACCTGACGAAGTAACTAGTCCAGCTTCTCCACCCTCTAGCTCTGCTAATCTCTTTTCAAATACATCATGGGTAGGGTTCATAATTCTTGAATAGATATTACCTGCTTCCTCTAAAGCAAATAACCTAGCTGCATGGTCTGCATCATCAAAGACATAAGAAGTCGTCTGATAAATAGGTACTGCTCTTGAGTTTTGACTATCCTGTTTTGGACTATAACCTCCATGTAATGCAACTGTTTCAAATCCATATTTTCCTTCTCTACTACTCATTTTATTAACTCCTCCTTAAATTATAATTAACTATTTTCTAAATAGAATTTAGCAAAATCACCTAAATTGTAACTCTTAAGTTCACTTAAATCTTCATTAACCAGTTTAAAGAAACAATCAGGGATTTCATTACCTGCAAGATTCTTCTTAATACAAGGATCACAACCTAGAGAATGATTATTAGGGTGATTCTTACATTTTAAATTATCACAACTACAAAAATGTTTAGTGCTCAACTTTATTCCTCCTAAATAAAAAACCTCTTCGCCAAGAAGAGGTTTAAAATTTCTATAGACCACTTCTTATCTCTCAATACCTTTAAGGTATCGCTGGAATTGGCACCGCCATAGTAACTAATTACTACTGGTTGCCGGGCTTCATCGGGCCAGTCCCTCCACCACTCTTGATAAGATTAATATTTTCTATTTTTTATAATAATAACATAAGCAAGTAAACCTGTCAAGGTTTACTTATTAATTTTCTTCAACTTTTTGTTGTTTACCTTGATTTAAATAATTTATATTTTCATTAATAATATCATCAACCACCTGCTCTGGACTGATAGTCTTCAACCAAAACTCTTGATAATGTTTATCGATGATCTTATTCAGCCCTTCTTTTAAGTCATAATTAGAAGTTATACTTCTATAGACACCTCTGTCAACATAACTTAGCATCTCTTTTTTAAGATTACTGCTTAACTTGACACTATCTTGCCAACTTCTTTGCAAAGGTAGATAAGCAGGTATAGCCTTCAATTTTTGAGCTAAATATAAATTCTTTTCTTGGTTGATGAATTTAGCAAATTGGTAGACTGCTTTACTATGATCATCTCCTTGATACTCTTGTTGTCTAAAAAGAAGTAGAGAGGTAACTTTTATCGGTACTTTATGATTGCTCGAATTACTTGGAATAGGTAACAAGCTTATATCAACATATCTCTCCTTGTGATCTCGCTTAAGCAAATTATTTAATAAGAAGATATTGATAGGTGCTATTATTCCAGCATCCCCTTCCCACAAGCCTGCTATTAATCGTTTATTCATCTTATTGATCTTCCTTGGAAATATCCTTTCTTTACGTAATTTATCTAGAAAAATAAAGATCGTCATTAAAGTCTGCCTATTTAAAGAACTACCATCGGCAGAGAGTAAATTATCATCTTCCATAGTAGTCAGTAACTGATAAAAGATCTCTGAGTTGTAAGGATTAAAGACAATATAAGCATCATCATGTGAGTCTTTAACCTTAATAGCACTCTGAAGAAATTCATCCCAGCTCCATCCCTGGGATTTGATTTTAATTAAATCCACTCCACTTGCATTTAACATCTTCTGATTAGCTACCCAAGTTTGAGGAATTAGCCAGTTAGGTAACCCCCAAATCTTATTATTATATACTAAAGCCGATATCCCTCTATACTTATCTCTATCACCTTCTTCAAATAAAAGGTTAACAGGTATCTGTAACTCTTTGCTAATTAGCTTACTAGAGAAGATATCATCGTAAATATCTGGTGGAGTACCCAAACTTAGTGATTCCCTAAGCTTCTCTTCTCCCGTAGAGAAAGGTAATAGCTGATAGGTAACCTTGATATTATGAAACTTCTTATTGAACTGTTCAATTGACTCTTGGAGAAACTGCTTATAATCTTCATCGTGACCTATCAAAAGATCATAATCCCAATAGCTAACATGATATTCTTTATCGGGATTTATCATTACTTCAGGATCAATAGTAAAGGGTTTAGACCTACTTTGATACTTAAGATAGAAAGTAATCCCCCCACTTGCTATAGCAATAGCCAACATGATAGCTATAATTAGCTTCCAATTTAAAGTTTTCTTTGAACTTTCAGTCAATGCTTCTTTTCCTCCTCTCTTCTACTTGATATTTAAAATATAAAAAGTATTATCATCAGCAACTAAGTCATCCTTTAAACCATAAAAAAGTTTAAACTCCTCCATGGCATCCTTGCTATCTTTTCCAAACCTACCGTCGGTATAACCTGGATTAAAACCCTGCTTTCTCAATTCTTCTTGCAAGATCAAGACATCTTCACCTACTCTACCAGGATCAATATTATATTTCATCTCCACACTATCTCTAGTACCAATAATCTTAACTCTAGTCCCTACCTTCACCCACTCAAAAAGTACTTTAACATCACGATTGAACATTCTAATACAACCATGGCTAGCAGCTCTTCCAATAGAACCAGGTTTGTTAGTACCGTGTATCCCATAAATTCCCCAAGGGACATTTAATCTCATCCACCTAACTCCAAAACCACCACCCCAATCTTTATCTTTAGCAATCACAGCCCACTCACCAACAGGAGATTTAGTAGAAGGTTTGCCTATGGCTACAGGAAAGCTATGAAATGCTTCTCCATTGGCATAGACTGTCATCTGGCGTTTATAACCATTTACTAAAATAGAAACTTCACCTTTAGGTAAAGCTAACTTATTGTTGCTTGCTTTTAATGGTAAGTCTTTAGTCAATTCATCACCTAATTTAAACCACGTCTGATCAGTTACTATACCAGTCTCCTCTAATCCCCTGTTGTATTGAAAATTTCTAACAGCTAAATAAGTTTTCCAATCATAGGTTGAATTTAAATCACCTTGATAAAAGCCTAGCTCCTTTAATTGGGATTGTAGTTCCCAAATATCATCTCCCTTAAGTAGTGGATTTTGTAAAGAAAGTTGTCTTACAGATTGACAACTGCAATGGTTATTGACTTCTCTAGCTGAACTATTAGGAAGAATTAAAGTTGAAATTAGTAAAGATAAGAGCAATATCCTCATTGTTGTTAACTTCAATCTTATTACCTCTTTTCATATATTATCTTATCAATAATTATGTGAAAATCACCTATAATATACAAATTAGCTCCTTTACAATATCAATTTTTTAAACAGATAAGCAAAAGTTCTCATATACTATTATAAACTTATAAAGGGGGCTTATTAATATGTGCTGTTTAGATTCAATCTCACCAGAGAGTTTGGCAGTACTAGCTACATTAATTGGAGTTATATTAGCTAATGATTTAGATGCCAATTCCCAAAACTCTTTGGGTAATTTTTTCGAAGCCCTTGGACAGACGATATTAACAATTGCAGCCCAAGAACAATGTCTAGGTACTGATGAAAACGGAAATTCGCAATATGAAAGATTAGAAAAAAAGATTAAAGAACTTAGTTTAGAAATCAATGAGTTAAAAAAGGAAGAATAGCCATTTTATGTCTATTCTTCCTTACTCTTAAAATATTTTAGATAGTTAGAGGTTGGGTAGTACTGATTATTCTTTACTCGTACTTGCCTTTACTTATATGGATTGATAGTAATAACCTCTACCTCATCGATAGCCTTTTCAATCAAATCATCTATATGTAAATCCTTCTCTCCTTCTTGCACATCTTCTGGAGTAGCTTTAGTAGCGGGTTTTTCTGGGACAAAGACTGTACAACAATCTTCATATGGTTGAATTGAAGTCTCATAAGTCCCAATTCTTTTAGCAATTTCAATAATTTCAACCTTATCTAAACCAATCAATGGTCTAAAAACAGGCATCTTAGGAACCATATTAGTAACATACATCGATTCCATCGTCTGACTAGCTACTTGTCCCATACTCTCACCTGTTAACAGCGACTTTCCTCCATTATTTACAGTAATCTGTTCAGAAATTCTCATCATAATCCTTCTCATGATAATCGTAGTTAATTCAGCTGGGCATTTATCATTCATCTCTGTTTGAATGTCGGTAAAGTGAACCACATGTAACTTAGTCTCCCCTTGGTATGTAGCCAAAATTTCTGCTAAGTCGATAACCTTCTCTTTAGCTCTATCACTGGTAAAAGGGAAACTGTGAAAGTAGATTGGTACTATCTTAACTCCACGCTTCATCAGCATCCAACCTGCTACAGGACTATCAATCCCCCCTGATAATAATAACCCTGCTGTTCCTGTTACTCCAACAGGTAACCCACCACAACCAGGGATATCTTGGGTATAAATGTAGACAGCCTTCTTTCTAACCTCCACATTGACCATCAATTCCGGGTTATGTACATCTACCTGCAAACGTCCATCTTCTGTATTAATTAGGATATGGGCTCCTAATTCTCTATTTAACTCCATACTATTTAGGGGGAAAGATTTATTATTACGGCGAGCATTGACCTTGAAAGTAGTTACTCCTGAACTAGGTAAAGCCTCTTGCACCATCTCCAAACAATTCTTCTTGACCTCATCTACATCAAGCTCTACTTCACGGGCCGGAGCGATACCAACAATCCCAAAGACCTTCTGTAATTTACTAATAACCTTATCTCTAGCAAGATCAGTCTCTACATAAATTCGACCATAGGTCTTATAAACATCCAATTCATCAGAATCTTTCTTCAAAGTCTTGATAATGTTAGAAATTAACTTATCCTCAAACATAAATCTATTTTTACCCTTTAAACCAATTTCCCCATAACGGATCAAATATAACCTTTTCACTTTCATCACCTCTGCATTATTTTTCTCAGCATTTTAACAGCATCTTTTAGCTTATCTACTGTGTAGTTTATCTCTTGCTCAGTTGTTGTTGGAGCAAGACTGAATCTAATTGCCCCTTCAATTAATTTAGGATTGACCTTCATAGCTTCTAAAACGTAACTTGGTGTATCCTGTTTTGAGGAGCAGGCTGCTCCTGTTGATAGATAGATATTATCCCGCTCTAAAGTATGAATTAAGACTTCACCCTTTACTCCAGCAAAGGAGATATTAGCAATATGTACTGCTCCAGTATGAATATCTGGTCCATTAAGAGAACTCTCTTCAACCTCAGTTAAGATTCTATTGATTAGTAGCTCCTTTAATTGATAGATTCTATACTTATCATCTTGACTAGGAAGTAACTCTACAGCTTGACCAAAACCAGCAATTCCAGGAACATTCTCAGTTCCAGGTCTAATTCCAGACTCCTGCTTACTGCCTGAGATCAAATTATCTATTCTTGTTCCTCTCTTGATGTATAATGCCCCTGTTCCCTTAGGACCATGGATCTTATGAGCACTGATAGAATATAAGTCGATACCTAGTTTAGATAAGGGAATATCTACTTTACCAAAAGTCTGTACCCCATCTACATGAAAATAGAGGTTGTCATAGTCGGCTACTAATTCACTAATCTCAGCTAAGGGCTGTATAGCTCCAGTTTCATTATTAACCCCCATAATACTAACTAAAATTGTCTCATCATTTAAATATTCCTTTAACTCTTCTAAATCAACAATACCTTCCCTGTTGACCTTAAGGTATTTGACATCATACCCTTTACTTTCAAGTCTCTTAAAAACATTTAAGACCGACGGATGTTCAATAGAGCTAGTAATCAACCGCTTCCCATAGCGCTTTAATGAATTAATAGCCCCTTTAATAGCTAAATTATTGGATTCCGTACCCCCAGAGGTGAAATATATCTCTTTAGCACTAACATCTAATTTAGATGCGATAGTCTTTCTAGCCTCTTTAATCATCTTCTCTGCTGCTATACCCATTCTATGTAAAGAAGAAGGATTACCATAGGTTGTAGTCAAAGCTACTTTCATCTTCTCTACAACCTCTGGATAGGGTTTAGTAGTTGCTGCATTGTCTAAATAAATCTCTTCCATAAAAATTCCTCCAGTGAGTGTGAGTTATGAGTGTATGTGAGCTATTATTAAGCAGTTCTCAACTCGCATCCACACTTTACTTTATTTATCTAAAACATTCAAAGAAAACTCCATCTAAGCCATGTATTAGGTGGAGATGAATTTGGATAATATTTGCAAGGTTCAACACCTTCAAATATTCAAGTTACTATGATACAATATTAAATACAAGGTTATAAAAAACAGTAATGCTAACCTACAACTTAGGTTCAGCCCCTTGTCGTACAAGTGAATATATGGAGTTACAAACACTAATCCTTGTTTGTGTAAAATATTCAAGGTATCGTAAGGATTAATGT
>NZ_JBSQYM010000138.1:0-14484 GCF_055140805.1 Orenia sp. | reverse complement strand
CTTTAAGTTTTAGCTACGGGTTTTAACCCGTAGTGTAACATATCACCATCACCACAGGTTGAAACCTGTGGCTAGTAAATTTATCATTATAAAAAGTGTTGCTTTACCTCCATATAACGGTATCTTTTAACTTACATATTTAGCTAATTGCTTGAAAATATTATTATATTTATTTATAATAATGATAATAATATCTATATATATAATCACATACTAAATTAATTCAAGGGACAAGTTGGCTAGTTTAATTCAAGAAATACATATAACTTTTAGGAGGGATAAAGTGAATCAGATTATATCAATAACTGACAATATTTATTGGGTTGGTGTCAATGACCGAGAAACTGAGCTGTTTGAAGCCCTATGGCCTTTGCCTAAAGGGGTAGCTTATAATTCTTATTTAATTGTAGGAGAGAAGGTAGCTGTAGTAGATACAGTTAAGAACAGCTATATCAACTCTTATCTGAGAAATATCAAAAGTATTATTGGAGATAGATCGATTGATTATCTGATTATCAATCATATGGAGCCTGATCACTCTGGTTCTATTAAGGCAATTAAGAGTGAATATCCTAATATTAAAATTGTAGGAAATAAGAAGACCTTGAACTTTGTTGAAGGATTTTATGGGATTAAAGAAGATTTTCATGAAGTTAAAGATGGGGATACTTTAGATTTAGGAGATCGACAGCTCCAATTTTATCTAACACCGATGGTACACTGGCCTGAAACGATGATGACCTATGATCAGTATGATAAGGTACTTTTTTCAGGTGATGCCTTTGGTGGATTTGGTAATTTAGATGGTGGTATCTTTGATGATGAGTTGAATATAGATTTTTACGAAGATGAGATATCTCGTTATTTTACCAATATAGTTGCTAAGTATAGTCCAATGGTATTAAGAGCTATTTCTAAGTTAGAAGGGGTGGATATTCAGACTATCTGTTCAGCTCATGGCCCTATTTGGCGTAGTAATCCCCAATATATCATTGATAAGTATATCAAATGGAGTAATCAAGAAGCAGATGATGGAGTTGTAATAGCATATGGTTCAATGTATAGTAATACAGAAAAAATGGTAGAGGCTACTGCTCGTCAGCTGGCCAAAGAGGGGATTAAGAATATTAGAGTATATAATGTCTCTAAAACCCATATGTCCTATATCATTAATGATGTTTGGCGTTATAAAGGGCTAATTTTGGCAAGTTGTACATACAACACAGGAGTATTTCCTCTAATGGATAACCTTCTTCGCTTCCTAGAGAACAAGAAGATTAAAAATAAGACGTTAGGTCTAATTGGTTCCTATAGTTGGAGTGGAGAATCCCGTGATAGATTGAAAGACTTTGCCAATAAGATTAATTGTGAGCCTGTTCATCCAATCATTGAGGTTAAATGTGCTCCTACAGAAAAAGAGTTTGATGATTGTGCTATTTTAGCTAAAAAGGTAGCAGAAGGTATAAATGGATAGAAGTTTAGAAAAAAGTCTTTTTAAGTTTTAGCTACGGGTTTTAACCCGTAGTGTAACATGTCATCATCACCACAGGTTGAAACCTGTGGCTAGTAAATTTACCATTATAAAAAGTGTCCCACTATCTCTCTATTATATAACCTTCATATATTATTAGATGAGTCTGATATCACTCTATCTTAATTATACTAATCCCCATAATAACCCAAGTTATAATTTGACAAAAAACCTATTAGATGTTAGAATATTAATAGTAACAATTATTAGTATTAAGAAGGTGGTGTTAAGATGGTAAAAAATGAAATGACAGCACAGAACTTACGTTCAGCTTTTGGAGGAGAGAGTCAAGCCTATCAAAGGTATAAAGTTTGGGCTAAAAAAGCTAAAAAAGATGGATTTCCCAATGTAGCTTTATTATTTGATGCTATTGCTCATGCAGAAGAGGTTCATGCAAGTAACCATTTTGAGGCCCATGGTAATGTTGATGGTGGTTTTTTAGTTGCTTCTGCTGCTGAGTTTGGTTTAGCTTCTACAGCTAAGAATTTAGAAGGAGCAATTGCAGGTGAGAATTTTGAAATTGAACAGATGTATCCTACATATCATTTAGTGGCTAGTGATCAAGAAGAGAGTGATGCTGTAAAATCTTTTTATTATTCTTTAGAGGCTGAAAAGATTCATTCTAAATTATTTTCTGAGGCCAAAGAGGCTGTTGAAGAAGGTAAAGATTATGAGTTAGAGTATGTTAGTATCTGTGAAAAATGTGGTCATACTGTAAAGGATGGTACACCTGATCAATGCCCAATCTGTGGTGTTAAACAGGATAGATTTAAAGAGTTTCATAAATAGAAATAATATTAATTTAGAATTGAAATGTACAATTAAGTTGAAGTTCTTAAAAATCTTAATAGAAACAGATATATTTTGTTAAGATTGATATTGATGCTTTTCTAGAAGAACACTTACATTAATCTTTATATATAGAAAACAAATGAATTTATATTTTAAAGATTTTAATTTTCAATTATCAATTGTGCATTGTAAATTATAAACCCAAGGAGGAGATATAATGAGTTATTATGATTTAAAGAAGGCTGCTAATGGTGATGATAAAACAACTTTAGAGGATAAGCATGTACCTGTGATTGATGCACCAGATAAGGTAAAGAAGGGTGAATATTTTGAAGTAAAGATTAAGATGGGAGAGGGTATTGACCATCCAATGGAAGAGAAGCATTTTATTCAGTATGTAGAGTTATATGCTGACTACTATCAGTTAGGTAGAGTTAACTTTACACCAGAGATGAAGGCTGAAGTTACTTTAACTATTAAGTTAGAAGAGAGCTGTACTTTAAGAGCCTATGAGTTCTGTAATATACATGGACAGTGGGAAGCTTCTAAAAAGATTACAGTAGAGTAATATAAATAAGAATAAATTTGAGTTTTTCCCTACTTTAAAAGGTTAAAATAGATAAACATTATCAATTAGGTTATAGAGAGAGAATGAGACACTTTAGCAATCTGGAATCGGTTATAAACACTGGTTTCAGATTCCTGATTCCCGACACGAAAGTGTCTCAAAATCCCCATTAAGTTTTATTTTCAGTTCATCTGTAAGTTTAATTTTAAATTCACAGATCTACATTAGTTTAAATTAAATAAAGTAATTTATTAAGAAGGGGGATAAATTGATGAAGATTTTAATTCCTTTTTATTCAACATATGGTCATACCTATCAGATGGCCAAGGCAGTAGCAGCAGGTGTTCAAGAGGTAGATGGTGCAGAAGCACAATTACGTAGAATTCCTGAAACGATTCCTGAAGATACTCTAAAAGAGATGGGGGCTTTAGAGATCCAACAAGAATTTAGTCATATTCCAGAGTGTACTTTAGAAGACTTAAAGGATGCTGATGGAGTTATCTTTGGAACACCTACTCGTTTTGGACATGTAGCTGGACAGGTACAGAACTTCTTAGATACTACAGGTGGCTTATGGCAAGAGGGTGCTATGGTTGGCAAGGCAGGTAGTGTCTTTATTAGTACTGCAACTCAGCATGGTGGACAAGAGACTACTATCCGTAGTATGCATACGACACTGTTACATCATGGAATGGTTATTGTGGGTCTTCCTTACTCCTTTGCTGGTCAAACAACTCTTGAAGAGATTACTGGTGGTTCTCCTTATGGAGCAACAACAATTGCCGGTGGTGAAGGTCAGAGGATGCCTAGTGAAAATGAATTAGCTGCTGCTAGATTTCAAGGTGAATATGTAGCAGAGATTACTGCTAAATTAATTAAATAGACAAATAACAAGAGCTAAGGGCAAATAATTTGCCCTTAGCTCTTGTTATTTGTAGTATAAGTAAGTTAGCTAACCCTAAAATAAAATTTGATGAATAATTATTCTGGATTTGTTAAAACTAACTATGGCACTTAGAGATAAACCAAATTTCAAATCAGGAGGTTTACTAGATGATAAAGTATCCAAAGGTGAAAGAATCAAGTCAGAGAATCGTGACAGTTTTAGGTAAATTATACAAGCTGGGAATTGTTGATTTTGATTATTCTGATTCTATTAAACTCTATTGTGAAATAATTCCTGATAACAAAGAGTACTTAAAAGTTAAGGTCTGGTTAACAGATCAGAATCAGTTATCTATTTATGAAGATATCAATGGAGGATTGGAGCATAGAGATTTTGTAGCTGATATATCAAAGTATTTAGAGATAGTTGGTGAGTTAGATTTAGGTGAATTTAGAATAGAGAAATGGGATCATAAGTCAAAGGAGTATAGATTAGATAAGAAAACTTTAGATGAGAACTGTTTTACATGTTATTATCGTACAAGAAGGGGATATTGTAATCTTTTAAAGAATTGGCATCCTAGAAAAGAAGACAATTCAGCTTGTGCTTATTGGACTAAAGTAGAAGAATTGGTCATTTAAATATGACTTTACTTGTCTTTTAATTATTGATTTATAAATGAGTATATTATATAATAATAAAGCGTTAAAAAATATAATTACATATAATTATTATTTGTTGTGAGTTCTTATTAGGCTCACTTTTTCTTTTATAAATCAAGTAAAAAAGGAGAGTTAGCTATGAATTTATCCTTAGTATTGAATACTAAGCAATTAGAAGCGGTAAAGACAACTGAAGGACCAGTATTGGTTCTAGCGGGAGCAGGAAGTGGCAAGACAAGGGCTTTAACTTATAGAATAGCTCATCTAATCGATAAAGGTATCGATCCTTATAATATTTTGACATTGACCTTTACAAATAAGGCTGCTGAAGATATGAAGAGAAAGGTTAAGGAATTGATTGGAGATATTTCTAAACGAATGTGGATGGGAACCTTTCATAGTATCTGCGTAAGAATTATTGGTCAGAATATAAAAGCTCTAGGTTATGAGCGGGGATTTGTTATTTATGATCAGAATGAGAGTAAAGATTTGGTTTCAGATATTATCTTAACTATGAATCTAGATAAAGAGAAATATGATGCTAAAATTGTTTTAAATATGATTAACAAGGCTAAAATGAACATGTGGTCAAAAAGGGAATTGATCAGCAATTATTTAGAGATTGGTGGAGGTAGTGAAGAGTTTTATCAGAATATTGGTGATATTTATCTTAAATATAATGAAGTTTTAAAGGATAATAATGCTTTTGATTTCAATGACTTGATTGGTAAGACTATTGAATTATTTGAGATGAATGAAGATATATTAGAAAAGTATCAAGAGAGATTTAAGTACATTTTAATTGATGAGTATCAAGATACATCTCCATTTCAGTATAAACTAGCAAGTATGCTAACTGGAAAGCATCAGAATATATTTGTAGTTGGAGATGATTACCAAAGTATCTATAAGTTCCGTGGAGCAGATATGGAGAATATATTAAACTTTAATGAGGATTATCCTGATTGTAAGACTATTAAATTAGAACGGAATTATCGTTCTAAGAAAAATATCATTGAAGCATCAAATGCTGTAATAGCTAATAATTATCGACAATTTGATAAAAAAGCTTGGACTGAAAAAGATGAAGGAGAACCAATTATTATCTGTGAAGCCTTAAATGAATATGGTGAAGCAGATTATGTAGCAGAAGAGATTGATAATTTAATTAAATTCAGTAACTATAGCTATAATGATGTTGCTATCTTATATCGTTCTAATCACCAATCTAGAGTATTAGAAGAGGCCTTTATTAGAAGAAGGATACCTTATCATATTGTGGGTGGATTGGGCTTTTATGATCGTAAGGAGATTAAAGATGTCATTAGTTATTTAAAGGTTGCTGTCAACCCCCAAGATACCATTGCTTTAAAGAGAATTGTGAATGCACCTAAAAGGGGTATTGGGGCTAAGACTATCGATAAACTGATTAATCATGCCCAAGAGCATGTACCTGAATTTAATCTATTCAGTTTTAATCAAGAGGATAATAGTTTGGGACTTTTTGATGTTATGAAAGATTCTAGTGGTGTTTCAGGAATTGGCAAGAAAACAGCTGAAAGGATAAAACAGTTTAGACGTGATCTAGAAGATGTTATCACAGTCAAGGAGTCAAGGCTTACTTTACCAGAGAAGGTTGACAAGATTTTAAAGGTGAGTGGATATCAAGCAATGCTAGAGCTTGATGGATCGGAGACTGCTTTAAATAGGCTAGATAATTTGGCTGAATTTCTGGCTTTAACAGAGAATTATTATAATAAGAATGAAAACAGAGATTTAGAAGATTTTGTTAGAGATCTTAAATTGTTGTCTGACCAAGATGATATGAATAACTCTAATCAAATTAAGATGATGACCGTTCATGCTTCTAAAGGATTAGAGTTTCCAGTGATTTTTATAGTTGGTATGGAAGAGGATACTTTTCCTCATTATAGGAGTGTTAAGTCAGGTATGTTAGAGGAGATAGAAGAGGAGAGAAGGCTATGTTATGTGGCTATGACTAGAGCTGCTGATAGATTATTTATGACTTATGCCAGAGAAAGGCAACGCTATGGTGAAACAAGATCTATGACCCCATCTCGCTTTTTAGATGAGATTCCAACTGAGCTGATCTTAGAGGGGAATCACTATCACAGTTTATAATTCTAAGTTAATATAGGTATGTGAATTCAAAATGAAACTTAATGGTGATATTGTGACACTTTTTATAAGTGTAAGTTGGTGTGGGAGTGTGAGTGAAATTCAATAGAAAGGCACTTCACACACACTCAAACTAATCACTCACACCGACACGAAAGTGTCGCATTATCTCTATATAGCGTCATGGTTAAATTTTATTCTAGATTCACGGAGCTCTATAATTAAGAGATTGCGATACCTTAAGACTAAGTCTAAGGCTAAGATTAAGATTAAGTTTAAGTAAACCATAAGAACACTACTCTAACTCTTAACGGTTAATCATGAAGAATAAAAGTTTGAAAATATTATGACAATTGTAGTATAATATTACCAAGGAACATAATATCTTTCTAATAGGAGGGGTAAAATGGAACAGACCTTAGTACTAATTAAGCCTGATGCAGTAATTAATAAGAAGATTGCTAAAGTTATTGGTAGATTTGAAGACAAAGGTTTAAAGATTGATGCAATGAAGATGGTCTGGATAGATGAAGATCTAGCTAAGGAGCATTACAAACAGCATATATCTAAGAGCTTCCTCCCTAGACTAATAGATTACATTACCAAAGCACCGGTGGTTGCTATGGTGATTTCAGGACCAGAAGCAATTAAAGTTGTTAGAACTCTAGTAGGGGCTACAGATCCTGTTGAGGCTTTACCAGGAACTATCAGAGGAGATTTGGCTTTAGATTTAAAGTCAGGTAATATTATACATGCTTCTGATTCTAATGGTAGTGCTATAAAGGAGATTGAGCTATTTTTTACAGCTGAGGAGATTTACAGTTATTAACATATTAACAATAGAATAATGGAACTCCTATACCTCTTGTTTACTATAGTAGACAGGAGGTGTTTTATTTTGCTTTGAAATTATTTAATTTCTATTCAAAATGAATTTAGATAGATATAGGTTGACAAAATTTTTGTTAAATTAAAAATATTATTCAATAAAATTAAAGTTAAGTTACTTTTTATAAAAAATGATTTATTTAAAGGAATAGAGAGTTTGTTGTGGAATTAGTAAATTGATTACTGTTTTTTTAAAATGATTGCTAATTTTATAGTAAAAAGATTTTTATTGGTAAAGATAACTTATTATAGTTATATTAAATAATTTATATAAAAATTTTTGGTTTGGAGACTAATTAGGAGGAATTTTATGTTAAAATTAAATTTAAGAAGAAAACTGATTATTATGATAGTATTATCTGCAATTATTCCAGTATTAATAGTAGCTACTACTTTATTTAGTCAAGCAGAGAAGGGGATTAGTAAATTGCTTGTAGATAGAATAGAGCAGGCGAGTAATTCAGCAGATATGTATCTTAAAGAGAAGATGAATGAAACCCTGTTAGTAGCAGAGAGTTATGCACAAAATGACAAGATCATATCTGCACTAAATAATGAAGATAGAGAGACTTTAAAGAAGGTAACTGTACCTATATTTAAGGCTTTAAATCAGGAGAATGGATTTGATGTATTTGAATTTGGTGATAGTAAAGGAAGAGTCTTTTTTAGAGCACATAATGTTAATAAATATGGTGATGATAAGAGTGAGAAAAAATCTATTCAATCAACTCTAAAAGGTGATAAGGTGAAGCTATTTGAATCAGGAAATAGTGGCTTTGCCATTAGAGCTATAGTACCTATTAAGAATAATAATAAGATTATAGGTACTATGCAGACTGGTTTTAGTTTTGACCAAAGACTATTAGCCCAAATCCAAGGTGTCATTTCTGGAGATATTGGATTTTATTCTGATAATAGACTGGTTGTAAGTTCAAAAGATGATGAGCAAAGTGGTATAGGTCAGCCTTTAGAAGATAAATCTATCTATAAGCAGGTTAAGGAAGGAAAAAGGGTCAGAATAACCAATAATCAAGATAACTTATTACAGTTATACACACCTCTGTATCATCCAATAACAGGTACAGTTGAGGGTATGATTAGAATCAGTCAAGATTTTAATTTTGTAAAGGAATTTGGCAAGAAAGTATTAACTAGCTTTTTAATTAATGGGTTTATTATATTAAGTATAATTATTATATGCTCACTATATTTTAATAAAATTGTAAGTAGTCCTCTGAGAAAATTAACTGATACTGCTAAATCGATAGCAGAAGGAAATTTAAATACAGAAGATTTGGAAATTAAGTCTAAAGATGAGATAGGTGAGTTGACTATATCCTTTAATCAAATGAAGAGTAATTTGCATGAAATTATTATTAATTTGTTAGATACATCAGAAGATTTATTAGCTTACAGTGAAGAGTTATCTGCTTCTGCCCAGGAGGGTAATGCAACAATTGAGAGTACAAATCAATTAATGAGAGGGATATCCTCCTCTATTGAAGAGATTGCTACAGGTTCCCAAGAGGTAACTGCTTTGGCACAAGAGACAAATTCTCAAACTGAGATAGGTAACCAAAATATAACTGCTACCTTAGCAAGTATAAGAGAGATTAGTCAATCTGTTAAAGAGACTGTAAATGCTATTAATGATTTGAATATCACCTCTCAAGAGATTGAACAGATTATAGAATTAATTGATAATATAGCTGAACAGACAAACTTATTGGCATTAAATGCAGCAATAGAAGCAGCACGGGCTGGGGAGCATGGTCATGGTTTTGCTGTTGTTGCAGATGAGATTAGGGAGTTATCTGTAGAGACCTCTAAAGCTATAGATAATATTTCTGCTTTGATTAAGAAGACACAATTAAAAGTAGGGGTTGGTCTAGATGCTATTAAACAAGTAGAAGAGCAATCTAGAGATGGAGAATCGATTGCTGAAGAGACTGGAAAGATCTTTGCCCAAATTCAGATTTCTAGTGAGAATACATCAGCACAGATTGAACAGACAGCTATATCTGCCGATACTTTAGCTAACAATAGTGAGCAGGTAATGAGCGCTGTTGATGGTATTAATAATATGTCAGAGGAGATAAGCAATTCTTCACAAGAGTTGGCTATTATGGCACAAAAATTACAGAGTTTAGTAGATAAATTTGAAGTCTAATAATTTAAGTAGATAAAATTCAAAGAAGGAAGGGAGCATCAATATTGATGCTCCTTATTTTTATGGTATTAACAGGAGAGTGATATTATATAGAGATTTTATAATGGTAAATTTACTAGCCACAGGTTTCAACCTGTGGTGATGATGACATGTTACACTACGGGTTAAAACCCGTAGCTAAAACTTAAAAGTGTCTCAATATACCCATTAAGCGATACCTTTTATCTTGAAATTTAACTAAAAAACAATTTAATATTATGAATTGAATTGAATAGAGAGTTGATTTTTACTATAATTTAGTTGTATATTATAATATAAGAGGGTAAATCTAAAAAATTAAATTAATGGGGGAAAATCTATGAGTAATAAAATTTTAGTAGTTGATGATGAAGAGAATATAGTGGAGTTAGTAAAGTTTAATTTAGAAAAAGAGGGTTATCAAGTTGTGACTGCTTATGATGGGGAAGAAGCTCTAAAAAAGGTTGAAGATGTCCATCCTAATTTGATTGTATTAGATTTGATGTTACCAAAATTAGATGGTTTTGATGTCTGTCGTCAGATTAGAAAGGATAGTAAATTAAACAAGATACCAATTATTATGTTATCAGCTAAAGGTGAAGAGATTGATAAGATTTTGGGGTTAGAGTTAGGAGCTGATGATTATGTAACTAAGCCTTTTAGTCCTCGTGAACTCTTGGCAAGAGTAAAGGCGATTTTACGTAGAGTCAAAAATAAGAGTGATAAAGAAGAGGAAGTTATAGCTTTAGGTGATATCAAGATAGACTTGACTAAGTATCGTGTAGAAGTAGATAGTGAAGAGATTAACTTGACTCCAAAGGAGTTTGATTTATTGGCTATTTTAATGACACATCCAGGACAAGTATTTTCTAGAAGCTATCTATTAGATGAGTTATGGGGGTATGATTATCATGGTGATACTAGGACTGTAGATGTTCATATCAGAAGGTTGAGAAAGAAGATTAGTAATCATAGTAATCAAGAGAGTATTTTGACTGTTAGAGGTGTAGGGTATAAATTTAAAGAGATGAAGAGTTAAGTTAAGCTTAAGGCTGAGTTCAAGTCTAAGTAATTATTAAAGCTTAAACTCATACTTGTACTTAAGTTGGACTCAAACTAAATAAAGGAGTTTAAGTTATGTTACAGAGGTTACAGAGTGTTAAGACTAAGATTATAGCATTGTATTTAGTAATGCTAGTAACTACATTGATATTTACTGGTTATTTCGTGCAGAGATCTTTAGAGCATTATTTTTCTAAATGGTTAGAGAGAAAGCTAATTAAAGAGATGAATTTAATCATAACAGTTGTCAATCCTCTCTTAGAGAGTAAAGATAATATGAGATTAAATCAAGCAATTATTACTTATGGTAAGGAGTTAGAGACTAGAATTACAATTATAGATTTAAAAGGGAAGGTTCTGGCTGATTCTCGTAAAGATCCTCTGCAAATGGAGAATCATCTTTATCGACCTGAAGTACAAGAGGTCTTAAAAGGAAAGCTAGGTAAGGAGATAAGGTATAGCTCTACTTTGGAGATGAATATGAAGTATATTGCTCTGCCTATCAAGAAGGAAGGTGGAGATGTTGTTGGAATTATTAGAGCATCTCTAACCTTGGATAGGTTACAAGAGCTCTATCATGGTATTTGGACAGTATTATTAAAATCATCCTTCTTTGCTATATTAATAGCCATCTTACTATCTCTAAAGTTAACCAATCAGATTACAGACCCCATTAGAGAGATTACTTCTGCAGCTCAAAGAATAGCCAATGGTTATTTAGACCACAAGTTGGTCATTAGAACTAAAGATGAGATTGGTCAATTAGCTTTAATGTTTAATTATATGGTTGACCGAGTTAAAGATAAGATGCAGGAGATATCAGGGGAGAAGAATAAAATTGAAGCTATTGTAACCAGTATTGGTGATGCTGTAATTGCAGTTAATAAGGAGAGGAGAATAATTCTTTTCAATTTGGCTGCTGAAAGAACCTTTGGTATTAAAGAGGATATAGTATTAAATAAATCGGTAATTCAAATAACTAAAAATTATAAATTGGATGAATTGGTAGAGGTGGCTTTAGAGAAAAATGAGATAGTAACAGAGGAGTTAGAGATGCTGGTTCCTGAACAGAGGGTCTTTAGAGTACAGATTGCTCCTATTGAAGGGGTAAAGGAGAGTACAGTGGGGGTTGTAGCAGTATTGAGAGATATTACTGACATTAGACGCTTAGAAGAGATGAGAAAAGAATTTGTAGGAAATGTCTCCCACGAGCTTAAAACTCCATTGACCTCTATTAAAGGTTATGTTGAGACATTATTAGATAGTAATCCTGATCAAAAGGTCTCCCGTTCTTTTTTAAGTATTATTAGAGAAGAGGCTAATAGATTACAAAGATTAATTGAAGATTTACTGAGCCTATCCAGGCTAGAATCGAAATCAGATTATGCTAGTAAAGAGCAAGTGGATATGATTGAAGTTATTAATGATACGGTATTCTTGCTAGGAGAGAAAGCTAGAAGAAAATCAATTGCTTTAGAGTCTGATTTACCGAACTCTCTACCTTTGATAGATGCTAATAGAGACCAGATGTCAAGGTTGATAATCAATCTGGTTGATAATGCTATTAAATATACACCTAAATCTGGAAAAGTAGATATAAAAGTATATAACAGTAATAAGAAGATAATCATAGAAGTAGAGGATAATGGAATAGGAATTCCAGAAAAAGATTTACCAAGGATTTTTGAAAGGTTTTATCGTGTTGATAAGGCAAGAAGTAGAAAGCTAGGAGGAACAGGATTAGGCTTATCGATCATTAAACATATTATTGAAGAACATCAAGGTCAGATTAGTGTTGAAAGTGAACCTCAACAAGGTACTAAGTTTAAAGTTGAATTACCTTTATAAATATTGACTTATATTTTTTAAAATAATAATAGCTTATTATAGCAGATTTCATTTTAGGGATTAGATGAGATTTGTTTATAATAAGCTATTTTGTTTTTTTAATTATAAACAGTTGTTTAATACAAATTTCTGCAAAATGATGTATTGTTTTGCTTATATTATTGATAAATTATGCATTTTTAACATTCTGTTAACATTGCTTTAATTTATTCGCAAAGAAGGCTTGCTATACTTGTTACAGTAAGTTCTAAAATATAAATAAGTAAATAAGAGGAGGAGTTTTAGCTAATGTTTAACAAAAAAGTGATTGCATTATCTTTAGTATTGCTTTTATCATTAGGTGCAATAGTTACTCTAAGTGGAAAAGCAGATGCTTGGTGGATTTTTGGTAATGATAAGAAGAAAGAGAGCAAAAAAGTAGAAACTAAGAAGGAAAATAAGGAAGTAGCAAAGACTAGTTTGAATGTACAAGGATCTTCAACAGTATTGCCAATTGCACAAAAGGCTGCTGAGGTTTATATGGAGAAACATCCAGGTATAAATATCAGTGTTAGAGGTGGTGGATCTGGAAACGGTATTGCTGCTTTAGTTGATGGGGCAGTGGATATTGCTGATGCTTCTAGATTTATCAAAGATAAAGAGGTTAAAAAAGCTGTAGAAAATGGAATTATGCCAGTTCCTCATAGAGTTGCTATGGACGGAATTGCAGTAGTTTTACATCCAAGTAACCCTGTTCAAGGATTATCTTTAGAGCAAATCAAAGATATCTACACAGGAAAGATTACTAATTGGAAAGAGTTGGGTGGAAAGAACCAAGAAATCGTAATTATCTCTAGAGATTCAAGTTCTGGTACTTTTGAAGTATTTGAGAAATTAGTACTTAACGAAGAAAGAGTAATACCAACTGCTTTATTACAATCATCTAATGGAGCTGTAGCTGGAACAGTTGCAGAAACAGAAGGTGCTATTGGGTATGTAGGACTAGGATATTTATCAAACAAATTAAAAGCTATCAAAGTTAATGGTGTAACTCCAAGCAAAGCTACTGTAGCAAGTGGAGAATTCCCAATTGCTCGTCCATTATTCATGTTTACTGATGGATGGCCAGAAGGATTAACAGCTAGCTTCATTAACTTTATTTTAAGTCCAGCAGGTCAAAAGATTGCTGAAGAACAAGGATATGTACCATTACATTAATATTTGATTTGTAATAAGTCAAAAAATGAATCTATTAGACTAGATAAGAATATAAAATAATCTTAAATAACTCTTATAAGGAGGACAAGAAATGTTTAATTATAAAACTAGCTTACTTTTCTTAGTTGCTTTAATAGTAACTGTTATGTCTGTTAGTGCATTTGCTGCAGGAAGTTTGAATGTACAAGGGTCTTCAACAGTATTGCCAATTGCACAAAAGGCTGCTGAGGTTTATATGGAGAAACATCCAGGTGTGAATATCAGTGTTAGAGGTGGTGGATCTGGAAATGGTATTGCTGCTTTAGTTGATGGGGCAGTGGATATTGCTGATGCTTCTAGATTTATCAAAGATAAAGAGTATAATAAGGCTGTTGATAATGGAATCTTACCAGTACCTCACAAAGTTGCTATGGATGGAATTGCAGTAGTTTTACATCCAAGTAACCCTGTTCAAGGATTGACTTTAGAGCAAATCAAGGATATCTATACAGGAAAGATTAGTAACTGGAAAGAGTTGGGTGGAAAAGACCAAGAGATTGTAATTATTTCTAGAGATTCAAGCTCTGGTACTTTTGAAGTATTTGAGAAGTTAGTACTTGATGAAGAAAGAGTAGTACCAACTGCTTTATAGGAAAGGCTCAGAAAACCCCTTATGCTTGTCTTAGGGGATGAATGAGCCTTTTAATTTTAAGGTTCGATACCTTGAAATTAAACATTCTTTTG
>NZ_JBSQYM010000137.1:0-16755 GCF_055140805.1 Orenia sp. | reverse complement strand
CGAATTAAAGATTAAAAGATTAATTAATCTTTTAGTTTTATTCGCGTAAATTCGGTAGATTCGTTGCTGAAAGTTATCTTTTAAGGTTTTTAGTTAAGATCTTAAAGGTATTAAATTATTAGGATATTTAAATTACATTCTAAAGTTGTTTATCTATATTATAAGAGATAGTGCTCAGAGATAAGAAAATTGAGATTAAATGGGTTAGTAAATTTAGTCTATTTTGATTGAAAGAATAGATTTTTATTAATCATTACCAATTTATTTTGAAGATTGATTGAAATTATCTAAATGGGTAAGTAGGGATAATTTATTCCTAAATCTATTATAAAAGGAGAGATTATAGTGAAAAAAACTATATTGTTGTTGGCGCTAATCTTAACAGTATCGACATTATTATCAACAGGAGCTATGGCAGCTGTCCATGGTACCTTTAGAACAGCTGCAGAATCAGTCAATAGAGAATGGAGTAATGGAGACAAGCTAGGTTTTATAAACTGGATCAATTTTGATGGGCTTTTTAAAGGAGATGACTGGGGTAATTTTCAACTAGGTGTTAAATCGTGGAAGATGCATGTATATGAATCTACAGCAGTTGATGGTAATGATGATGGTTTAAGCTATGGTGATGGAGATTTATCAGGAAACCATGGTGGAGAGACAGGGTTTGAATTTAGACCAGGTTATCAAAAAAATACTGATTGGGGAACTTATGGTGGACAATTGATTTTTTCTCAAGGAAGAGGTTTTGAAACTGTTAATTATGATAGCTGGGATGCAATCAAGCCAGAAGTTAACTTAACCTATAATCTAAGTAATAGATCAAGGATATTTACTAGAGCATTATATACCTATGAACAAAGAGATAAGATAGATTATGTAAATGATTGGGCTGAACTTGAAGTTCAATATAAATATGATATAGCAGGAGGAACTCTTGGGGTTGGTGTATTTATAGGAGAAGGTTTTGAAGAAAAAAATTTCAAAGGACTTGATGATCGTGATGAGATTAGAGGATTATTAAATTATGTGAAATACTTCCCTCAAACAAAGATATTCATGAACTCTTATTCTGAATTAAGACGTTGGGAAAATGCTGCAGGAGATTATGCTAATCAATATAAAGTAGGAGTATTTATTAATAGACCAGTAGCAAAGAATTTCATTTGGGAAGCAGAGGCTAATGTATTCCATGAGTTTGATGTTAATGATGGATTTAATGGTGATGCATATCAAGAATTATTCTTCATGACAGGTCTAAGATATAACTTCTGGTAAAATAATCAAGTACGTTGAGATTGATAGATATCATTTAAGTACAAAAGAAGGTATGTCTTTTGCAGGTTTAGAAATATTTATTGCTACTTTAAGAAGAGAAACTAATTTGAGATAAAATATTAAAGGAGGAAGATATATGTCTTTGAAAAAATTAACTTTATTTGCTTTATTACTTACGTTTTCTTTAGTGCTAGGAGCATGTAGTGATGATGGGATAGTCTCTAAAGAAGAATATAAAATATATGGGACAGTTACAGCAGAAGATATAAATGGTGTTCAAAAACCGATATCTGGGGTAACAATCTCTATCTCAGGAGATACAAATGGTACTGTATCAACAGCTGCAGGTAAGTGGTCAGCGGTTGTTAAAGGTGATGTTACTGTAGATGCATCTAAATATGGTTATCGTTTTGATGGTGATCCCCTTACAGCAAGTGAAGCTGTAAATAATTTAGATTTTGAAGGAAGACTATATATACCAGTTGCTAATCCGACTGCAGGAGGTTATTTTACAGATCAAGATGTTACATTAGCGTATAAGGCTGATTATACTATTTACTATACAGTTGTTGAAAGTGTTGTAGCTGATGATGATACTCCTGATGATGCTGATGCTGATGAGCTAATAGCAACTGGTACAGTGTATGCTGGAGGAACAATTTCAGTTGCACTTGGTGAAACACTGAAAGCTGTAGCTGTAAAAGATGACGATGATACAGTTGTAACCGATGTGCTTGTTGCTAAATATACTAAAGCTACTCCAGTAGCTAAATATACATTTGATGATGAAACTGCAACAGATTCCTCAGAAAATGAATATGATGGAACATTAGAAGGTGGAGTTTCTATAGTTGATGGAGTCAGAGGTAAGGCAGTAGAGCTTGATGGAAATGACGGTTTTGTAGATCTTCCTGATGGAATTCTTAATGGAATTGGAGACTTTACTATTGCAACTTGGATAAATGCTAATGAGTTAAACAATTGGTCTAGAATATTTGACTTTGGTTATCCTGAAGCATCTAGTCTTTTTATGGCTGCTAATGAGCCTTCAACATATGTTGATCTTTCTGGAAGTATTGTAGATGCAATTGGTGCTCCATATATTGTAGATAATGGTCAGTGGCAACATGTAGCATTAACTCGTTCTGGTACATCACTAGTTCTATATATTAATGGTCAAGAACGTGCTAGAGATGACAATGCAACAGATAAGGTCTTTGGAAACACTACTGGTAACTATATCGGAAAGTCAAATTTTGCAACTGATAAGAACTTAAGTGCACAGTTTGATGAGTTTGTAATTTATGATGCAGCTTTATCTGCTGCTGGAATTGAGATGCTATATAACGGTGCTACTCAATAATAATGTTCAATGATAGATAAAAATAGTAATCAAGAGGTTGTTTTGTTAAATTTAACAAACAACCTCTTGGTTATATATTTGGTAGTTAACTTTGACTAGAGTTTGGTTTTTAGTAATAAGTTTAAAAATATAACCTTAAATTAATCATTAGTAATTATTCCATCTAAGTCTATAGAAGATAGATTATTTGAAGATTATTAGTGCTATTTGATTTATAAATCAAATGATACTTGAGTTTTTTATTATTATTTATTGGTATTATTTTGATTAAATACATGATATTTATATATTGCTATTATAGTAATTATAATTTAATTATCTTAAAGATAGGTTAATTCTCGATGATTAAGGGGGATGGGACTTATGTTAGAGAATTTAAAGTTAAAAGATTTGAATTTGAAATGGAAGATATCATTGATTATTATTAGTATAATAATGTTTGTTATGTTTTTAGTTACCTTCGTGATTAAAGAGTATACTGAAATGGCGATCTTAAAACAGGTTAATAAGCAGATTACTACTATCAATTATTATCAAAAGACCAATATTACCGACTTTATAGCAAGATTAGATAAGGTGATGATTCCCTTATTAAAGGATGATATGGTCAGTGTTTTTGTGAAGATGGCTGATGGTTTTAAAGAGAAAGACTTATCTGAGGATGCTAAGTTAATGACAGCTACTGGACAACTTACCTTTAAAGGATTTCTCTTTAATGACTCCTTTGTATATAAGACAGGTAAACAGCTCAAAGTAGCATTAGAACAGATTGAATATTCAAAATGGGCCTATTTAACAAACAAAGAAGGTATAGTTATTGCAGATTCTAGAGTAAATTCATTAAGTGATAGAAAATTGGCTAGAAAATATATTGGAAAAAGTTTGACCACTGATCGATATAAAGATTTAAACTTTGGGGATTTAATATATATAGAAGAAGAGCCTGTATTATTATTAAATCTTCCAATACATAAGAGTGATTCACAAAAAAAGATAATAGGTTATTTAGTAATAGGAATTTCTCTTGATTTATTTGAGAAGAATTTAGAGACTTCATTGGGTGATTATGGTAATGCTTCTTTAGTTAATAAGGAAGGGATTATTTTAAAGGATCAAAATAAAGAGCTGTTAACAGTTAAGATAAAGAATAAGTGGTATTTAACCCAGATGGATAAAGGGGTATTAGCTAAAGCTCAAATTGTGGACCATAACTATCAGATCATAAATAAGATTGATGGGGCTAATCTATATTTAGCCAGTACAATTCCTATAGATAAGATTAATTCTTCTGCTAGAAGAATTAGAAATGTAATTATTCTTATTGCTTTGATAGGGACTTTATTATCAGTTGGTATAGCCATTGCTTGTGCTAAATATATTACTACTCCAATTACTCAAGCTATGAGATTTGCCCAAGATATCTCTTCAGGAAATTTAAATATAGCTGATTTAGAAGTTAAATCGAGTGATGAAATTGGTAAGCTATTTGCTAATCTTAATGATATGAGGCGTAATTTAAGTAATATGGTAGGTGATCTATTAGAAGCAATAGATGATATATCAGCTTATAGTCAAGAGCTATCAGCCTCTGCTGAAGAGAGCAGTGCAACTATAGAGAATACAAACTATGCTCTAGAAGAGATGGCAGCTAGTATTAAACAACTTTCAGCAAGTAGTCATAGTATGACTGAGTTGTCTAAAGAGGCTGATTTAGAGGCTGAAGTTGGTGATGGCAATATAGAGAAGATAAATGATAATATGGAAGAGATTAATCAAGAGGTTGTTAAGGCAGTGAAGATGATTAATAGTTTAAATGATAACTCTAAGGAGATTGGCCAGATAATAGGTCTAATTACTAGTGTGGCAGAACAGACAAATTTACTTGCTCTAAATGCAGCGATAGAGGCAGCTAGGGCTGGAGAGCATGGTCGAGGATTTGCGGTAGTTGCAGATGAGATTAGAAGCCTTGCTGAAGAGACCTCTCAAGCAACAAATAAGATTGCCAGTATAATTACAGAGACTCAGAATAAATCTGATGTTGGATTAGAAGCTATTAAGAAGGTAGAAATTAAGACTGCAGAAGGGAAGAAAATAGTTCAGGATACAGGTCAGGTCTTTAAGCAGATTAGGTCTTCGATAGAGAATACTTCTTTACAAATTAATGAAACCGACAATGTAGTACAGCTATTAAAAGAAAATAGTAGTGAGTTAATAATTAGTTCAGAGAATATAGACTCTATGTCTAAAGAAGTGGCTAGTTCTTCTCAAAATATGGCTAGTATGTCTAATCGCCTACAGACATTAGTTGGAGATTTTAATATATAAATATCTTTAAACAAAGTCATCTAAGTGATTTCTTTAGTTAAGTATTAGATTAATATAGGTATGTGAATTCAACAATGAAACTTAATGGGGATATTGGGACACTTTTAAAATTAGCGTGAGTGGGTGTGTGAGTGTGAATAAATCCCATAAAAAGAAGTTTTACACACACTCACATTCATAGCTCACACTCGACACAAAGTGTCGCACTATCTATTGTTTCATTCTAAAGTTAGATGACTATACTATGGAATAATATTAAGTTTTAATTATAAATAAAAATTTAATATCTCCCTATAAGAAGAGACTATTTGGATTATAATCTAGTTAAAAATTATTGATATAAAAGACTTAATATAGAGATATAATCAAATAGTTAATATAATATTTAATAAAAAGGAGTAATATAAGAGATGGAAAAGAGAAAGAATTTATATCAACTTGCAGGACCAATTTTTATTGAAATTCTATTATTTATGCTACTAGGGGTAGCAGATATCTTTATGTTAAGTCAGTTTGATGATAGAGCTGCTGGAGCTGTAGGGGCTTCTAATCAGATTATTGGGAATTTGAATATCATATTTGCCATAATCTCTGCAGGTACGGCAGTATTAGTAGCTCAAAATGTTGGAGCTAGACAGAAAGAAGAGGTAGAGAAGGTAAGTGCTGTATCCCTTGTTGTTAACCTATTGCTAGGGATAGTTATTAGTATTGTCATGGTAGCCTTTGGAGATCTAATATTAATTAAAATGGGAGTTACAGCAGATTTGATAAAGTATGCCTCTGAGTATATGAAGATAGTAGGAGGGGCTTTGTTCTTTCAGGCTATATTAAATACGCTAACAGCTATCTTAAGAAGCCATGGTTATACTACAGAATGTATGATGATAACAGTAGTAATGAATATTTTAAATATCTTTGGAGATGCAGTCTTCATATTTGGATTGTTTGGGCTACCAGTTTTAGGGGTTAAAGGGGTAGCAATTGCAACTACTTTCAGTAGAATATGTGCAACGATTGCTGCTTTTACATTATTATTAAAGAAGGTACTTTCAATTAAGATGTTTACACATTTGAATGAGAAGCCTGTAATAGTGCTTAAAAGATTGGTTAAGGTAGGGTTTCCAGCGGCAATGGAGAATATGTCCTATAGTTTATCCCAGACGGTACTGATGAGTATTATTTTAGTTAATCTTGGAGAAGTGGCTTATATCACCAGAACCTATGTCTGGACAATAGTCTCCTTTGCAATGTTATTTTCATTGGCTATAGGTCAAGCAAATCAGATTATGATTGGGCAACTAGTAGGAGCTAATAAGATAGAAGAGGCCTATCATACTGGTTTTAAGAATTTCAGAATTGCTATGGTCTTTTCAGTAATAGGTGGGATTATTCTATTCTTCTTTGGAAAATCATTCATGTCCTTTTATACTGATAACACTAAGATTATCATGTTGGGGGCAACAACCCTGATGGTAGATGCCTTTTTAGAGCCTGGTCGGAACTTCAATATTGTCTTAATCAATGGCTTAAGGGGGGCTGGAGATGTAATCTTTCCTGTAGTTATGGCAATCATCTCTATGTGGATAGTTGCAGTTGGTGGAGGATACTTCTTTGGTGTGGTTTTAGGCTATGGCCTTCCTGGAATGTGGGCAGCTTTCATGCTAGATGAATGGATTAGAGGGGTCTGTATGCTATTTAGATGGAATAGTAGAAAGTGGGCAGAGAAGTCACTGGTTGGCTAGTATTAACTGAATAAATTGTAAATAATGATACAGGACATTACTTTCTGATCCTGCTATCTTAATCCTTGATGAAGCCACTTCAAGTATTGATACTAAGATAGAAATATTAGTACAGAAAGCTACTGATGCTCTGTTAGAAGGAAGAACAGCATTTGTAATAGCCCATAGACTATCAACGATTAGAAATGCTGATAGGATTATGGTAATTGATAATGGTGAAATTGTTGAACTAGGTAGCCATGATGAGTTAATTGAGCAAAAAGGTTTTTATTATGAGTTGTATAAGGCTCAATATAGCCGAGTGATTTGAAGGGGATAAAATATCAGGCTTTAACAAAACTATACTCTTCTGTATAGGTATATACTGATTTTATGATAAAAAATCAAAAAAATAGTTGCATTTTTTTTGATAATGTGTATAATGTAACTATAATCTCTATAAGAATACAAGACTATAAGAAAGGGTGATGTAAAGATGTTAGTAACTATGTTTAATTTCTTAAAAAAGGTCACTGATGAAGGTATGAAAATTGATGACAATGTAAGAAAAGCTAAAGAATCATATAACAAAGAAAATCACATTTTCTTTAATTAGTCCCTGTACAATACTATAAGACTCTAACTGAAAATAAGATTATAATTAAATTGATGACAAATATATTGAGAGCATCTATAAAATAGATGCTCTTTTTTTGAATGTATCTTTTTATCTTATCTTAGTATAAGTTATCGTTAAACTTAAATATCTCTATTATAAGAGAGCTATTTAGTTTTAAATTAATATAATAGCCATATAGGATGCTAACAATATATTGACATTGGATATTAAGAGGTATATAATTAAATTAATAAAAAATTATTATTTTTTATTTGCCCGTTTTCTAATCGGTTAGAAAAAGAGGGTTTTTATTTTAGGTGAATTTCTAAACGGTTAGAAATAATAGTCTTACCCTTAGAGGGTGATAAATATCAATGGGGAGTAAAGCTTAGGATTTTATATTCTCTTATATCTTCTGGTATAAGTTAATAATTTAAATAGATCAGAATATATTGGAGAATCTTTTAGCCTTTATTTAACAATACTATTAAAAAGCAGATACTTTGACTGTTTAAGAATCCTATTTAACCTATATAACAATTTTACTATACTGATATCATATCCAATTAGACTGTAATATATAAGTAATTAAATCTAAAAGAAGAATATTACAGAATTAATTTTATGGTAGAGGTTAAGTCTGTAACCTTTTATAAGAATGGTTAAATAGGATTGTTAAATTACTAGAGAATCTCTCTTTGGAACTGCAGCTTGTTTTTTAAAAGTATTTAAAGCTTTATTTAAGGTTCTGGGTTATTGAAGATAATATTTAAAATGATAATTTCTTTAAAGATTTTTAATTCTTTAAGAAAAACATTAGTTCAACTTATATATTTATAATATTATCTTTAAATTTTATTATAGAGTTGAGTGACTATAGATGTCCAACTTTAAAGTGTAATTTAAAAATTTTAAAATCATTTTCAGACCTCACTCTAGCTCTCTCCTACCTTAGGAGAGAGGATTAAAACATTTGTTCCCCTCTCCTGATAGGAGGAGAGGGGTTAGAGGTGAGGTTGGTTTTAGATTTCATTCTAAAGTTGTTTATCTATATAGATCTCCAAGTCTAAAGAGGACTAAAGCATCTTTTATTCCCCTCTCCTGATATGAGGAGAGGGGTTAGGGGTGAGGTGGGTTTTATATTACATTCTAGAGTTGTTTATCTATATATAGGTTTGTGAATCTAGAATAAAATTTAACCATGACGTTATAAAAAGTGTCCCAATATATCCATTAAGTTCCATTTTGGATTCTCATACCTATATTAAAGTTTAGTAAATGTGTATTATTTAAAGAGAGGGGTAATTTTAATGGCTGAAAAGAAAGCAAGTGTAAAATTGAATAAAGATTTTAAGGTTGCTGATATTGATGATCGAATTTATGGATCATTTATTGAGCATTTAGGTCGTGCAGTTTATACAGGTATCTATGAGCCAGACCATCCTACAGCTGATGAAGATGGCTTTAGAGAAGATGTAATGGAGTTAATAAAAGAATTAGACGTACCGATTGTTCGTTATCCTGGAGGGAACTTTGTTTCTGGATATAATTGGGAGGATGGAGTAGGACCTGTAGAAGATAGACCAAATAGACTTGAGTTGGCTTGGAGGACTATCGAGACCAATGAGATTGGTACCAATGAATTTATGAAATGGGCTGAAAAAGCTGGTACTGATGTTATGATGGCTGTTAACTTAGGGACTAGAGGTATAGATGCAGCTCGTAATTTAATTGAATATTGTAATCACCCTGGAGGTAGTTACTATAGTGATTTAAGAAAAGAGCATGGTTATGAAAAACCCTACAATATTAAAACATGGTGCTTAGGAAATGAAATGGATGGACCATGGCAGCTAGGTCATAAGACTGCTGATGAATATGGACGTCTTGCTTGTGAAACTGCTAAGGTGATGAAGCAAGTTGATCCTGATATTGAATTTGTAGTTTGTGGAAGCTCCCATAGAAATATGCCAACTTTTGGAGAATGGGAAGCAACTGTTTTAGAGCATACTTATGAGCATGTAGATTATATCTCTTTACATCAATATTTTGGACATAGAACAGAAAATCTTCCAAAGTATTTGGCTAAATCTGTACAGATGGATGATTTTATCGATAGTGTCATTGCTATTTGTGATTATGTAAAGGCTAAAAAGAAGAGTGACAAAGAGATCTATCTATCCTTTGATGAGTGGAATGTATGGTTTCATTCTAATCAAGCTGATCAAGAGATGGAGCCTTGGGCGATTGCTCCTCCACAATTAGAGGACATCTATACCTTTGAAGATGCATTAGTAGTGGGTATGATGATGATGAGTTTATTAAAGCGTGCTGATAGAGTAAAGATGGCTTGTTTAGCACAATTAGTTAATGTAATTGCTCCGATTATGACTAAAGAGGGTGGAGATGCATGGAAGCAGACTATCTTCTATCCATATTACCATGGCTGTAAATATGGAAGAGGTACAGTATTAGAACCAGTTATCTCTTGTCCGACCTATGACACTGAAGATTTCAAAGAGGTACCTTTAGTTGACACTGTAACTGTTATGAATGAACAAAAAGACGAGTTAACTATCTTTGCAGTTAATAGGGACTTAGAAGATTCTTTGGCTTTTGAAGTAGAATTAACTGGTTTTGAAGATTATAATGTGCTAGAGCATATTGTAATGGAAAGTGAAGATATGAAAGCTAAAAATACAGCTGATAACCCTAATAATGTAACTCCTCATACTGGAGGAAATGCAAAAGTTGTAGGTGTTAAGGTTATAGCTGACTTACCTAAGCTTTCTTGGAATGTAATTAGATTAAAGAAGAATAATTAATTTAACTAATAAAAAAATTCAAAGAGAAGGGGATTTCTATTTCCTTATCCTCTTCTTTTTGAAATATATAAATATTAATAAATTTTATAGATGCTATAAATATTTTTGAGATTAATAAGTAGTCTAATATAAGGTTATAATAATTTACACTTGAATATTTATAGCCTCATAGGTTTGTGAATATAGAATAAAATTGAACCCTGAGGCTATGATGCTATAGAGAGATAAAGCGGCACTTTCATGTCAGGAATCGGGAATCTGGAATCAGTCTGTCTTACTGATAACTGGTTCCTGAATCCTGATTCCCAAAACTGTTGCAATATCCCCTTTAAGTTTCATTTTGAATTCACATATCTATAGTTATCTAGTATAACTTTAATATAAATTGATTGTCTAGTTGAGGGTTTTGTTTTCCCCCTTAGCCCTCAATTTAATTAATCTAGATATCAGTCTGTTTTTGAATGTTTTTAGGTAAAATTGCTTCCTTGACCATTATAAAATTATAAGTTACTATATAAATATATCGAAGTTTGATAGATATAGGTTAAATTTTTATTTATTAGAGTTAATTCATAATTGGACTAATTTGAATAATGAAAAAATTAAAATGATCATATAGGGGGACAGTAAGAATGGAAAAGAAAGCAAAGATGTATTTGGATAAAGAATTTATAATTGATAAAGTTGATGATAGAATTTATGGTTCCTTTATTGAACATTTAGGGCGTGCTATTTATACAGGTATTTATGAGCCGGATCATCCAACAGCAGATGAACTTGGTTTTAGAGAAGATGTAATTGAACTTGTAAAGGAATTAAATGTACCAATTGTTCGTTATCCTGGTGGTAACTTTGTTTCTGCATATAATTGGGAAGATGGCGTGGGTCCAAAAGAGGACAGACCTAAGAGGCTTGAAATAGCTTGGAGAACTCTAGAAACCAATGAAGTTGGAACCAATGAATTTCTTCAATGGGCAAATAAAGTTGGTGCTGAAACTATGATGGCTGTTAATTTAGGAACAAGAGGGATAGATGCTGCACGTAATTTAATAGAATATTGTAATTATCCTAGTGGCACCTATTATAGTGATTTAAGAAGAGAGCATGGTTATGAGCAACCCCATAATATCAAGACCTGGTGTTTAGGTAATGAAATGGATGGATATTGGCAGATGGGGCATAAGACTGCTGAGGAGTATGGTCGTCTTGCCTGTGAGACTGCTAAGGTGATGAAGCAGGTTGATCGTGATATCGAATTGATTGTCTGTGGTAGCTCTCATAGAGATATGCCTACCTTTGGAGACTGGGAGGCAACGGTTTTAGAGCATACCTATGAACATATAGATTATATCTCTCTTCATCAGTATTTTGGAAATAGAGAGAAGGATTTAGGGTATTATTTAGCCCAAAGCGTTGAAATGGATGATTTTATTGAATCTTTAGTAGCTATATGTGATTATGTAAAAGCGAAGAAAAAAAGTGATAAAAGGATAAACTTATCCTTTGATGAATGGAATGTCTGGTTTCATTCTGGCAGACCAGATGAGAAATTTGAACCTTGGTCAATTGCAGGGCATTTACTAGAAGATATCTATACCTTTGAAGATGCTTTAGTAGTTGGTTTAATTCTGATTACATTATTGAAGCATGCTGATAGAGTAAAGATAGCCTGTTTAGCTCAATTAGTCAATGTGATTGCTCCGATTATGACAGATGAAGGCGGAGAAGTGTGGAAGCAGACTATCTATTATCCATACCTTCATGCCACTAAATATGGAAGAGGTACTGTATTAAAATCTGTTATCTCTTCTCCTACTTACGATAGCTTTAAGGTGAAGGAAGTACCTCTGCTTGATGCTGTTGCAGTAATCAATGATAAAGAGGAGTTGACCATCTTTGCGGTAAATCGTGACCAAAAGGATTCTTTAGCTTTATCCTGTGAATTGAGAGGCTTTGATACTTATCAAGTAATTGAGCATATTGTAATGGAACATGAAGATGTTAAGGCTAAAAATACATCAGAAAATCCTAATAATGTATTACCTCATACAAGGGAAGATGCCAAGGTTGAAAAAGCTAGAGTTATAGTTAATTTGTCTAAGCTTTCTTGGAATGTGATTAGATTAAAAAAGAGTAGTTAATTTTAGTTAAAAGAAATTAAATAAATATTAGAGATCTTTAATTTTATGTTTTTATTTAAAATAGCCAACTTGATAGTTGGCTATTCACTTGACATTAATTACAATGGATGTTATAATTTATATAAATCTAAACGATTAGAAGTTGATTTTTTATTTTTGCTATAAATCTAAACGGTTAGAAATATAATTTAATATTTAATGATAAATTTTTAATATGAGAATCCCCTAAATTCTTCTTATTATATTTACAGATATGTTTCTGATCGTTTAGTTTTTTGCTACTGCTATAAATTGCTTAGATTATTTAAATACATAAAGGTCTTTTTATTTTTAAATTAGAGATATAAGTATAATAACTTTTATAAGATATATGTTTATATATTACTTAGCTACTTAAATTGTTTTGGATATTCCAAGATTGTACGGATAACGGTACTAATGTTAGTTAGGATGAACTAAATTAATTGAGAGGAGGGACATTTAGATGGATAATAATTCAATAAAATATCCAACAGCTCCACCAGATTATCCTTTATATGATAAGAGGGTTTTAGAGGATAGAGCTAAGTGGATGATTACAAATGTACACGATCCAGCTATTTTTAAAGATGGGGATTGCTATTATATCTTTTCTACTGACTGTGAAGTAGATACTAAAGAGCTAAAGCCCGGTATACAGATAAGGCGTTCAAAGGATTTAATAAATTGGGAGTGGGTTGGCTATGCACTAGATGGAATTCCTGCAGATGCTAAAGAGTGGACAGCTGCTACTAACCTCTGGGCTCCTGAGGTAGTTAAATTCGGTGATGACTATTATCTTTATTATTCGGCCTCGCAATTTGGAACAAATATCTCTTATATTGGTTTAGCCAAGAGTAAGAGTGTTACAGGACCTTATATTAGTCAGGGAGAAGTCTTTAAAACCAAATCCAAAGATACTGCTAGATTTGGAACTGCTCCTAATGCTATCGATGCTAATATCTTCTTCTCTAAAGAGGGAGATCATTGGATGGTCTATGGATCATTCTTTGGGGGAATTTATGTTTCTCAAATTGATCCTAAAACTGGTAAGTTAGTTAACTATGGTGAAGGTGATTTGATTGCTAGAAGGAGTTCAGATGTTGATTCCGCGATTGAAGGACCCTATATAATCTATAATGAAGACTTTGATAAATATTATTTATTCGTCTCTTATGATTCGTTATTTAAGGATTATAACATTAGAGTTGGTAGGTCTAATAATATAACTGGACCCTATTTAGACTCTCAAGGTAATTGTATGACTGATATTGAGTTAAATCCCCAATCCCGAGTGGGAAATAAGATTGTTGGTAGTTATTCCTTTGCTAGTGGTGATGGCTGGAAAATGCCAGGTCATAATTCGGTATTACAAGATGGTGATGACTGTTACATTGTCCATCATGCTAGGGGAGGAAAAGATCCTAAATGGTCATACTTGCATGTTAGAAGGATATTATGGAGTGATGATGGCTGGCCTGTTGCTTCTCCAGAGAGGTATGCTGGAGAAGCAATTCAAGAAATTACGAGAGATAAGATAGTTGGAAAATGGGAACTAATTATTCTAGACCCCGACAATAATCTGCAATTAACTGCTAAAGAAGCTGAACTTTCAGATGATGGAAGGTTAGAATATAAAGCTAATGCTGGTTCTTGGAAGCTGATTGATGATTATACAATAGAAATTAATTTAATCACTGATAAAGCTAAAGAGCTTTATCAAGCTAAAATAATTCCAGCTTGGGACTGGGAAAACTGGAAGCCGACCTTAGTCTTTACTGGTTTAAATCAAGAGGGAGTAGCGATTTGGGGCAAATTTAAAGGTATATAAATGCTGCTTAATAATAGGGAAAGGGGATTTTATCAATGGAAGATGTAAGGCTATTAGAAGGAATCTTTAAGGATTCTCAAGATATTGGGAAAGAATATCTATTAGAGCTTGATGTTGATAGGTTACTAGCACCTTGTTATGAGGCAGCAGATCAAGATCCTAAGAAACCTCGCTATGGAGGCTGGGAAGCAAGGCAGATCAGTGGGCACTCTTTAGGTCATTGGTTATCAGCAGCAGCCCAGATGTATCTGGCAACTAAAGATGAGGAGTTAAAGGAGAAGATCGATTATGCTGTTTCTGAACTTGCTTATTTACAGAGCCTTGATGATAAAGGATATGTAAGTGGCTTTCCTCGTAAACCCTTTGATCAGGTCTTTACTGGCGAGTTTGAGGTAGATAACTTTAGTTTAGCCAATTGGTGGGTGCCTTGGTATAGTATCGATAAGATCTATGCAGGTCTAATTGATGTCTATCGCTATACTGCTAATCAGCAGGCTCTTGAAGTGCTTACTAAGTTGGCTGATTGGGCTAAAGAGGGCACTGATAATTTAACTGATGAAGAGTTTCAAAGAATGCTGATCTGTGAACATGGTGGTATGAATGAAGCTATGGCAAATCTCTATGAAGTTACTGAAAATCAGGATTATCTTGATTTAGCTATCAGATTTAGCCACCAAGAGATATTAGAGCCTTTAGCTGAAAACAAAGATGAGCTTCAAGGTAAGCATGCTAATACTCAGATTCCTAAGGTAATAGGAGCAGCTAAGATTTATGACCTTAATGGAAATGAAGATTTTAAGAACTTAGCATTATTTTTCTGGGAGCAAGTAATCAAGCATCGTTCTTATGTAATTGGTGGTAATAGTAGAAATGAGCATTTTGATGCACCTGATACTGAAAAATTGGGAGTTGCTACAACAGAGACCTGTAATACCTATAATATGATGCAATTAACAGAACAGTTATACTCATGGGACCATAAGGTTGAATATATGGATTATTATGAAGGAGCTCTCTATAATCATATTTTAGGTTCTCAGGATCCTGATTCAGGAATGAAGACTTATTTTGTAGCTACTAAGCCAGGTCACTTTAAGGTCTACTGCACTCCTGATAACTCTTTCTGGTGCTGTACTGGTACTGGAATGGAGAACCCTGCTCGCTATATCAGACAGATCTATCATCTAGATCAAGATGATTTATTTGTGAACTTATATATTTCTTCTGAATTAGACTTAGAGGAAAGGGGAATTAAACTCCGTCAAGAGACTAAATTTCCTCAATCTGAACAGACTAAACTAGTCTTTGAGAAGGCTAATGATCAATTATTGAAGCTAAATATTCGAGTTCCTAAGTGGATAGCTGGAAAGTTAACTGCTGTAGTTAATGGAAGTGAAGAGTATCAACAAGCAGAGAATGGTTATTTAACTATAGAAAGAAAATGGGATCAGGGAGATACTATTGAAATCACTCTTCCAATGGACTTACATCTATATACTGCTATGGATGATGAACATAGGGTGGCAGTTATGTATGGACCGATTGTCTTAGCAGGTGCACTTGGTAAAGAGAAATTCCCTGAGAATGATATTGTAGGAGATCATCTAATATACAATAATCATCCTGGGATTACAGTACCAACTCTGGTAGTTGATGAGGCAGAGCTTAATGATTGGATTAAGCCAGTAGATAAAGAGAAGTTAGTGTTTGAAACGACTGCTATTGGTCAACCAGGGGATCAAAAGATAAAACTGCTTCCTTTTTATGATTTACACCATGAACGATATACAGTTTATTGGCAAAAGATGACTATTGAAGAGTATGAAACATGGTTGCAGGAGAAGGAAGACTATCAAGAACAATTAGATGCTGCAACGATTGATGCTATAAATCCTCATGAGCAGCAACCTGAGATAGAACATAACTTAAAGACTGAAAATTCCTACTCAGATTATTCACTGGTAGCTGAAAAGGCATGGCGTGATGCTCGTGATGGTGGATTCTTCAGTTATGATGTGAAGGTTAAACCTGATGAGCAAATGTATTTGATGGTCACTTATTGGGGTAGTGATATGTTTATCGGGATTGATGGTAAGCATTATGAACGTGATTTTGATATCTTAATAAATGATGAAGTGATTGTTAGTCAAAGGCTAGAATGTAAGCATCCTGGAGAATTATTTGATGTATTCTATCCTATCCCTCAAGAGTTAACTCTTGGTCAAAAGCAGGTTGAAGTTAGATTTCAATCAAGTGAAGGGACCATAGCTGGTGGAGTTTATGAACTAAGAATCACTTCTGAAAGCTTGTAAGACTTTAATTCTCTTGTCTGAGATTGATGAACTGCAAAAGAATTGACCTATTGGTTAATTTCATATAATAACAATAATTACCAAAAATAAAGGAGGAACAAAAATGAAACCATTTAAAAATTTAGAAGTATGGTTTTTAACAGGAAGTCAACATTTATATGGTGATGATGTATTAAAAGAGGTTGCAGAGAATTCAGAGGAGATTGCTCAATACTTTGATGATTCAGATGATATTCCAGTAAAGGTTGTTTATAAAACAACTTTAACAGGACCAGAAGAGATAAGAAAGATGTGTTTAGAAGCAAATAGTGCTGAAAATTGT
>NZ_JBSQYM010000136.1:0-8545 GCF_055140805.1 Orenia sp. | reverse complement strand
GAGGACTAAAGCATCTTTTATTCCCCTCTCCTGATATGAGGAGAGGGGTTAGGGGTGAGGTGGGTTTTATATTACATTCTAAAGTTGTTTATCTATAATTATAGAATCCACAAAAATAAATTTTAATTAAAAACAATACTAAATAGAATACCCCTACTACCTTAATTCAATAATCTCTATAAATCTAGGTACATTTTAAAAAATAATAGATAATGATTAATATAAACATTTCTGTATATCTACATAGGCTATTTTTACTAACCGTCTCTAAAGTAAAACTTAATGGGGAGATTGCGACACTTTTTTAATTCAGTGTATAGTTGATAATTGACAGTTGATAGTTAAGTTCAAAACCATTTAAATATAGGTTTTTAGTCCTTTAACTATCCATTATACACTATCAACTATCAACTCAAAAGTGTCGCACTATCTCTCTATAACGCCATACTTAAACCTTGCTTTCAAGTTGGACTACTATATTTAAAATATAAATTGCTATATTGCAGAGGCTATATTGATAATCCCACTACTTTTTTGGAATATTTGGTTATAGAAAAGAAATATGATAAAATAGATGTATTGTTCTGCAATTTGAATTTCTTTTTAAATTAGATTTTTCTATTCAGATTAACTTTTAAAGGAGGTTTTATTCCTATGTTTATAAATAAAGAACTCAAGGATAATCTTAAAAAAATCTGTGGCTCAAATGTAAAATTTGATAAACCATTAAAAGAATACACTACTTTTAAAATAGGTGGACCTGCCGATATCTTAGTAATACCTAATAGTATTAGAGAACTAAAAGAGGTACTGGTTACTATTAAGGATATAGAGATTCCTTTCTTTATCTTAGGAAAAGGGAGCAATGTCATAGTTGGAGACAAAGGATTTAGAGGTATTGTGATCAATACCGAAAAGCTAAATAGAATTAGAGTATCAGGAAAAGAGCTGATTTCAGAAACAGGGATACTTCTATCAGAGGTATCTAATCAAGCCCTAAAAGCAGGGCTAACAGGCTTAGAGTTTGCTAGTGGTATTCCCGGTAGCTTAGGTGGAGCCATCTACATGAATGCTGGTGCTTATGGTGGAATGATTGAGGATGTAATCAAAGAGGTGAGATGTTTAAGTTATCAGGGTAAAGAGCTTACCCTTTCTAAAGAAGAATTAAAATTATCTTATCGCCATAGTATTCTACAAGATGAACCACTGATTGCTGTTGAAGCAATTATCTCTCTAGAACACGGAGATAAAGAAGAGATTAAAGCAAAAATAGATGATTTAACTGACAAACGCTGGACTAAACAGCCAATGGAAATGCCTAGTGCTGGTAGTATCTTCAAAAGACCTGAAAACTACTATGCTAGTGCATTAATTGATGAGGCTGGACTTAAAGGAGCTAGAGTCGGTGAAGCTGAAGTATCTAAAAAACATGCAGGATTTATTGTAAACCTTGGTAATGCTAGTGCAGAAGATGTTAAGAATTTAATCAAACTAGTTCAAGATGAAATTTATCAAAGAAATGGTGTTAAACTTGAAGTAGAACCGAGATTCATTGGAGAATTTATAAAATAAATGGGGGGCCTAGGCCCCCCATTTATTTTATAGTAGAGATTATGCTATTGTAGCTTAAATTGTTCCTTTTAAAATATTTAAAGACCTCCCAATACATCTTTAAGCGCGAAATAATCCCTTTAATAAACCCCCTCTTCTCCTCTTTCATTCTATGGGTTAAACCTTCTAAAAAGACCTTTTCTATTGCTAATTCTTGTTCTATGGCTAGTTTAGTCAAATATAATTCCGCCCCAAATTTAGAGTCTCTAAGCTCCTCATAGGAATCGATTATATCTCTTCTTAATGCCCTCTGTCCTGTCAGATATGGGGTCAACCTTTGAGCAAAATCTGTGTTCTCTCTGCCCCCTGAAAATAGACCATAACTCATATCAGCCCTTTCCTCAAGTATTGGTGCAAGCAATTTTTCAATATGATCTTTTCTTAAACTAACCAAATCAGCGTCTAAGAAGAGAATTAGCTCTGAAGTGGTATTCTTCATACCAATAGTCATAGCCGCCCCTTTCCCTAGATTTTTAGGTAAAGCAATGGTTTTAATCCCATAATCTAAAGCTCGTTTAGCAGTACCATCCTCTGAACCATCACTAACTACAACTATCTCATTAAATAAGTCACTCTCCTGTGCTATTTCAATTATATCTCCAATTGTCTCTACTTCATTATAAGCTGGTATAATTAATGCTATATCTTTGGTCAAAGTAACTCACCCCTTATAGATTTATTTGTAAAAATGAAAAAAGTTCCCTCCTATTAGAAGGAACCTCTTCAATTAAAACTCAGACTCTATATTTTAATAAGCAATTATTTTTCCATCTTCAACTCTTCTAAAGTAACAGTAACAGGCTTTAAATTCTTATCATTGTCCATAATCAATAACTTCAACTTAGCACCTATCCCCTTCTTATCAATTATCTCTTTTAAATCACTCATATCCCTTACCTTCTGATGATCTGCTTCAACAATAATATCATTATGAGATAATCCAGCCTTATCAGCAGGGCTATCCATAATTACTCTAGCAATTAAGACCCCCTGTTCCACCGGTAAATTGTAGTAATTAATGATCTCATCAGTTAATTTAGTACCATAGATACCAAGCCATGGTCTTTTAACTTTTCCATATTTAATTAAATCATCGATAATCTCTTTAGCTTGATTGATAGGAATAGCAAAACCAATGCCCTGGGCATCACCAATAATTGCTGTATTAATTCCTATTACCTTACCTTGACTGTTTAATAAAGGTCCTCCACTATTACCAGGATTGATTGAAGCATCTGTCTGGATTAAATTCTCCAAGATTCCATGTTTTCCTGCTCTAATCTCTCTTCCTAAGGCACTTACTACACCAGTAGTAACTGTATTACTAAACTCTATACCATAGGGACTACCTATAGCGATAGTCAACTGCCCTGCTACCAACTTATCAGAATCTCCCAACTGGGCTACTGGTAAATCTTTTCCTTCAATCTTAATTACAGCTAAGTCATTTCTAGCATCTGATCCTACCAACTTCCCTTTGAATTTACGCCCATCAGAAAGTAAGACCTTAATCTTATCAGCACCATCAATTACATGATTGTTTGTTAAGATATAACCATCTTTATCAATGATTACACCAGAGCCAAGCCCCTCCTTCTCTTGAGGAACTGGATTATAAAAGAAATCACGTACAATTTCAACATCCCTAGTCACAATACTAACTACAGCAGGTCCTACCTGCTTAACTGCCCTTTTGACTGCCTCTTCTTGTGGGACAACTATCTTATTTATAGTAGCTTTTTGAGAATTATCCTTTGCCTTATTATCATTCCAAAAAGCATCTACTGTAGAATCATTAAGTACTATATTTCCTATTAAGATACCAATTAATAATATCCCAGCATAAAGCACTATACTTTTTTTGAATTTTTTCATATTATCTAACTACCTCCTCACCTTTTGATTATATTATAAAGGGAAAATTTTACGAAATTATGACATAAGGTAAAAAAAGTTAAATTTTAAGAAATTCCCTCCGAGTTTCACGAAACTCTCCGTGATAATAAAGTTTCTCAAAAAAATGAAACTTTATTTATTCCTAACATACTTAAATTAAGAGTATAAACAAAAGTAGTCACTTATATCTCCCAAATTTCCACCTCCGAGTTTCACGAAACTCTCCGTGATAATAAAGTTTCTCAAAAAAATGAAACTTTATTTATTCCTAATATACCTAAATTAAGAGTATAAACAAAAGTAGTCACTTATATCTCCCAATTTCTCCCCTCCGAGTTTCACGAAACTCTCCGTGATAATAAAGTTTCTCAAAAAAATGAAACTTTATTTATCCGCTACTAATAAACTAAAAATAAAAGTAGAACCTTGACCAAGCTCACTTTCCACCCAGACCTCACCTTGATGATGGCGAATAATCTCTCTAACAATAGATAATCCCAAGCCAGTACCACCTCTATCTCTAGTTCTAGCTTTATCAACTTTGTGAAACCTATTCCAAATATTATTGATCTCTTCTACTGGAATTCCTGGTCCTGTATCTTTTATCATTACAAAAACCTCATCATCTTCCCCTTTAGATATTACCTTTATTCTCTGACCTTGTGGCGTAAAATCAATAGCATTACTGATCAGATTAATCAATACCTGCTCAATTCTATCCCTATCTGCAAAAACTAAAGGGAGATTATCTGCCAGCTCAATCACTATTTGTAGTTCTTTCTCCTTGATTTTAGGCATTAAATTTCTAATTGAATTCTTAATTATCTCTTTTAAATCTAAGATCTCCATCTCCATTTTAATCTGCCCCAGCTCTATTTGAGACAAGTCTAATAAATCATTTACTAATCTAATCAACCTCTTTACTTCTGATAGAATAATCTGATAATACTCATCCTTATCTTCCTCATTTTCATATACTCCATCCCTTAAAGCCTTGACAAAACCTTGTATTGAAGTTAGGGGAGTTCTTAGTTCATGAGAAACATCAGCTACAAATCTTCGTTGTTGCTCTTCTTTTTCCTGCAATGAAGCTATAGTCTCTTGTAATTTATCAGCTAAATAATTAAAAGATTGGGCCAATTGGCCTACTTCATCCTCAGATTCAATCCTTACTCTCTCATCAAAATCACCATGGGCCATATTAAGTGAAATCTTTTGCATTCTCTTTAATGGTCTCGAAAAACTCTTAGATAGAGTAAAACTCAAAATCAAGGTTAAAATAATAGCTATTAATGCTGCATATAAGACCAATCTTCTTAAATCATTTAAGGTTGAACCGATTCCTGCTAGAGGTGAATAGACAAAAACTGCCCCGACTACTTTATTAGCAAAGTTAATAGGTACTGCCACAAATAGCACAGGCTCTCCAAAGTAATAGGAAAATCCTCTTTTTTTAACTATCTTACCCTGAAAGACCTGCTTAACCTCATTTTTATTTAATCTAACACCCTGTAACTCCTTTTGTTGAGTTGTTACCAAGACCAGCCCTTTAGAATCAACTATCCAGACATTTCCTTCAAAAAAACGTTGTGAATCTCTTAAAAAAAAGAGTGTCTCATCATAATTACCTTCATACAGGGAACGCTGTAATAACCCAGCTATCTTATTACCTTGGTCTATAAATTTCTTCTCAGTACTCCCATAATAATAATTTTGAAAGAGATAGGATAGTGATGTTGCCAAAATGAATAATGTTACTAAAATAATAATAGTAAATCTAATCATTAACTTTCCTGATATGGTGTCAATGCTCCTTGACAGTTTCAAATTTGTAGCCTACCCCCCATACCGTATGAAAATACTTATAATCTTCTATCTGTTCATCAACCTTCTTTCTTAATCTCTTAATGTGGGTATCTACAGTCCTAATATCACCGATAAAATCAAATCCCCATACTCTATCTAATAACTGTTCTCTACTAAAGACCTGCTTCTCATGCTTGGCTAAAAAGTAAAGCAAATCATACTCTTTTGGAGCCAGTTCTAAAATCTCACCCTTTAACATCACTAAATGCTTCTTATTATCAATCTTCAAATTAGGATAGGTTATTAAGTCTTTGGCCTTACTTGAAGCACCAGTCCTTCTTAAAATAGCCTTTACCCTTGCTACTAATTCATCAGGATCAAAAGGTTTAGTGACATAATCATCAGCACCTATCTCTAGCCCTTTTAACTTATCATCTTTCTCACCTTTGGCTGTTAACATTAAAATAGGTATATTTGATTCCTTTCTAATCTCATTACATACTTCCCAACCACTCATCTTAGGTAACATTATATCTAAAATGATTAGCTGAGGATTCTCTTCATAAAATTTATCAATAGCCTCTTGCCCATCATTGGCTAGAATTACCTTATAATCTTCTTTCTTTAAATAAATCTCCATCAACCTACATAAGTTCTTATCATCATCAACTACTAAAATTTTCATCTGCATAATACCCCTCCTATAACACCACTTCCATTTATTATATATTAATTTTATTATATACAAGGTATAGTTTTTTGGCAAAACAAAGTATTTTATATCAGTAACTAATTGAATATTCTTAGAACTATATTTTTATTTAATATCTAATAAAATAATACTTTTAGATAACCTTTCTATTGTCAGCTGTTTTAGGACTATAATTTTCTAATAGCTCAATTATTATCGGTTCATCACTATAATGTTTATCTATCAATTCATCTATAGTTAAATCTAATAACTCTATTGCCCGATCAATATTCTTATAAAATCCTTCTTTATAATCCATATAAGCATTTATCTCAGCATACGTTAGGAAGAAAACACCATTTTGGTCATCTATAGCTATTGCCTTTCTTATATTTATTAATGCTCTTTCATAATCTCCTAATTTTCTAAGTACATAGGCTCTATTATTATAAAAATTTTGATTAACAAACTTAGAATCCATCTCCATTAATTTATCAAAATCCTTTATAGCCTCTTCATACTCATCCATAATCATATATAAATTTCCTCTTCTCAATAATACATCTTCATTTAATTCTTCTTCTAATTCTAAAGCTCTACTATAATCTGCAATTCCCTTATTATACTCCTTTAAATTCTGATAATTCCACCCTCTCAATAAATACGCATAGGAATTATTAGGATTATATGTAATAACTTCATTACAATGATTAATTGCCACATCATATTCACCTCTGATGCTAAAGATCCTCCCAATCTCTAAATTGACATTAGCCCTATAACTTGCATCATCTGTAAGCTCTAATGCTTCTTTATAATTTTTTAGGGCACTATCGTATTCCTTAGTAATAGAATATATATACCCTCTATTATAATAAATTAATGGTTGATTACTTAAACAAGGTTCTAATTCATCATATACTTCTAGTGCCAACTCAAGCTTATCTTTCTGTAAGTAATTATAAGCTATTCTTAGAAGTTCATCAATTTCAGACTTCATACTATTTAACATTTTTACTATTTTATCATTATCAGCAACTGTAAATGGGGTATTACCTGCTTCATCTATATAATAAATATTAGAATAATTACGTAATAAGAAATAAAGGCTTTGAACACTTCCATTAGAGGAAGCATACATAACTGCTGGCCAAAATCCCTCTTTTACTCCTAAATTAATATCGGCTCCATTTTCTACTAGAAGCTTCGCAATACCTACATTATCATTAATTACAGCTGCTATCAATGGGGAATACTTTTTATTACTTAGCTCATTAACATTAGCACCATGCAAGATCAAATACTTCACTATCTCCCTTTGACCATTAAAAGCTGCTAACATCAATGGGGTAAATCCTTTATAATTTTTCATATCAACCTCTATTCCTGAATCTATTTCATCCTTTACTAGATCTAACCTCCCCAATATAGCTGCTTCATGTATAGATAATTCTAAAGCCATAGCCTCTGTTGATAACGAAAAACAGACTAAAATCACTAAAATAATCTTCTTCAAAGATAGTTCCCCCCCAGAATATTATTGGTAATAGACTTATTAAGACCACACAAAGACTTATCTTTTAACCAAAACTAAATTATATTTTGAAAATATTTATTTTTAATTGATATGATTGTCATTAATTTGCACCCCAAGAGTACTTCTTCGGATAAATACTATAAACTACTTAAATGATATACCATTATCTTGAGAAAATAAATACCTAAATACTTATAAAATCTACTACTACCTTTACAATTCTAGGCTGCTAATAAAAAACTTCATGATAAACTCAAATTAAGACTGTTTATATAAATCATCCTTAGATTTGAAAAGCCTTCTCTTCTAAAAAATACTATCAAACTCCCTCTTCCAATCATTTAGCCATAAATGAAACCCTAACCAGATAAACCAAGTAAAGAACCATAATATATAGGAGTGATACCAGTGGTATGAACCATGATAAGCTAATATATTTGTCCTTCTCTCTATCAAAACCTCTACTACAGTTAGCAAACTTGTCCAAATAAATGCCCATAGCAACTTCTCTTTAAACCTTAATGGACAATATCTAACCCAAAACATCGCCATTATCGGTGCCACAATCACATTCACAGGTACAGAAATATCTCTGATTAAAGGTAATATCTTATGATGATGATATCCCCATAAATTAAAGTAAATAGCAAGATAACACCAAAGATTAGCATAAAAACTAGCAAACAAGCCAACAGGGACATACTTCTTCATCCCATCTCTCTTCCAAATTAAAGCTATAATTGCAAATGAAATTGAACCATATTGAATTAACCCTTCTAAGATAGTCATTAATTATCACCCTTCTTCTGATAATGCATTAATGATTATTCTTTGCCAATATGTAAAATTTATAAAATATTATTGTAATTTTAATCTTTTATCTTAGTAGAAAAATGACAGAATAGAAAGATAGTGCGACACTTTTTATAATGATAAATTTACTAGCCACAGGTTTCAACCTGTGGTGATGGTGATATGTTACACTACGGGTTAAAACCCGTAGC
>NZ_JBSQYM010000135.1:0-9690 GCF_055140805.1 Orenia sp. | reverse complement strand
AGATGTGTATAAGAGACAGGATATTTTGTAGATAAGTTCGATAACCTATTAAAAATTAAAAGGAGAGAATTATTATGAAGTTAGAAGTATTGAGAGAAGGTAATTACCTACCAGATAAGTATTCTAAATATGCGAAAGAAGAATATAAATATAAGGAAAATCCAGCTGTTTCTTTTCCAATAAAATTTATAAATAAACCAGAAGGAACAAAAACCTTAGCACTTACATTAATAGATTATGACTCAATTCCTGTTTGTGGCTTTGCTTGGATTCACTGGATTGTTTGTAATATTCCTGGAAATATAGATTATTTACCCGAGAATATAAGTTTAGATAATTCTTTAAATCTAGTCCAAGGAACCAATAGCTTTGCCTCACCTTTTATAGGAGAAGAAGATCCCAATATTATCAAAAGGTATACAGGACCAACTCCACCTGATAAAGATCACAACTATACATTAACTGTTTATGCCTTAGATTGTAGCTTGAAATTAGCAGATGGTTATTTTCTAAATAAATTTCGAGATAAAATAAAAGATCATATATTAGACTCTGCTGAAATTGAAATATTATCTCGAGTTTAATACCTAAAAATTTACTATATAGAAACCGATAAAGATTTCATATTAACAGTTATAGTAATACTAACAAGCTCAAATAATTTTTTGCAACGAATCTCACGAATTGACGCGAATTAAAATCAGGAACTTTTAAATCTTTAATTTAATCTATTAATATCCTAAATTCGTGTGATTCGTATTAATTGGCACCCCAAGAGTACTTCTTCGGATAAATTACCTCAGGGCGTTACTAAATTAATTTAAATTCTTTTTCATGTTCTATATATATAAAACTTTAACATCAAATCACTATATTTTAATTATATCTCTAGAAACTCTGCTTTAATCTCATACTCCCTGCCTAATTTTCCCCTTATAATCCTTTGATATCTCTCTAATTGACTTTCTTCTTTAGTCTCTCCACTCTTATAATCAAGTATTATAACCTTTTTATTAGCTCTATCAACCATTAACCTATCAATTCTATGAAGCTGATGATTAGCTTTTAACTCATATTCAGTAAAGACTTCCCACTTTTTAGCAAAGTATTCACAATGGCTACTGATAAAATTATCAACTCTGTTAAATAACTCTGCTATCTTAGCTCCTCCCAGCATATTACCGTACTTTGCTAAGACCATGCTTTGACCATACTCCTTTTCAACAGCAGTATTGTATTTGATATGCTCTAAATAATAATGGATTGCTAACCCTTCTACTCTCTTTAGCTCTTTACTTAAATTCATGGTTTTATCCTGCTGAGTATCTTCCTCTACTAAATCACCTACAGGCACAAAGTAGTCTCTTAAGCTAGGTAGCTTAGTAGTGTTCTTCTCTGCTACTACTTTAGCTTGACTTAAAATCCCTATATCCTTAGCTTGGATTAATTTTTTCAAAGATTTTACTTTCATCCCAGCTAAGATAGCATCCTCATAAAGCTTATAAGATTTATCCTTCCAATAGTCATTCTCCTCATTCTTCTCATTGAACTTACAAGGTGCCTCTAGATAGATAAATAGATTTCTTTCTGCTCTAGTTAAAGCCACATAGAGATTATTTATCTCTTCTACAAATTCTTTTTCTTGAGCCTGCTCATAATAATTATACTCTAAATATTCAAAGAGAGAATTGTATTTAGAATTAGTTAATAGATAGCTTTCTACATATTCAAATTTATCATCAAAGTCCAAATATACCTCTAAGTTCTCCCCATAATTTCCTCCACTAGAGCTTGGCTTCCAATAAAAGAATTCTGTTTCAAAAGATAGCCCTTTAGCTTTATGGATAGTCATTAACTTAACAGCATTACTCTCTTTGACTCCAACCTGCTTTAGCTCTTGACTGTCCTTATTCTCATCTAAATAATCCACAAACTCCTTCAAATAATTAAAGTCTTTCATCAATTCAAAAAAAGAGTACAGATTCTTTAAAGCTCCAGTATTTCCTTGATAAATATCTAATAATCCACAATTTTCAATCAGATAATTACTCAACTTATTAAAATCTAACAACTTCAAATCTCTAATCTCTGCTAATAACTGCCCTAAATCACTTAACTCTATAGTACTCTCTTCACCTCTCAAATACTCTTCGACAAGCTCTTTATTTCTCAGTAGGTACTTTAAGCCTTGATTATTTAGGTTAATTAAATCACTTCTTAAAAACCTTAATAGTTGAAAATAATCATTGTAAAGTAGATAACTCAATAAGGAATAGATAGGTTTGACTGCTTGATGGTCAATTAAGCTATCCTTACTCTCTAGGATATAAGGGATATCAAGCTTATCCAATTCACGGGCAATCTCTGCTAAATCATTATTACCTCTAGCTAAAATAGATACCTTTTGATAATTAGCTAATTTCTCCTGGATGGTTTCTGCTATTTCCTCCTTCAAATCCACTATTACTTTATTATTGAACTCTAGAGCCTCTTGCTGTTCAGCTTTACTTAATTTCTGAAAACTTTTGGTCTCAGTATTGATTAAAAGGTTATTGCCACCAAGTATCATCTGGACATAACCGCCGTCCTTTTTCACCAAATGTTTGGCATCTTCATAATACCAATTATCATAGATTCCTTTGAAGAAGTGATTGACAAAGTCGGTAATCTCTTTTTCACTCCTATAAGATGTATCTAAAGCTTCAGTACTCCCCGCTAAAATTTCATCCAATTTTGCAAATAGCTCCTTCTCTCCACCACGCCAGCCATAGATTGACTGCTTTTCATCACCAACAGCAATTACATGCTGAGATTTATCAATTATAGGTTTTAATATCTTCCACTGCAAAACACTGGTATCCTGAAATTCATCTATAAATAGAGTCTTAACCTCTGTTCCTAGCAGTTCAAAGAAATAATCACTAACTACTTTGTCCTCTAATAAAGTCAACTCCTCTTGGTAGAAGTACTGGTAGGTATAGTTACTTACATCTGAATGGGTAAAAGCCTTCTCTTTAAATTTAATCTTATCATAAATAGCAAAGATCATCTTTGAAAAATTAAATACCTCTTGCTCATAGGGGATCATCTCTGTATTATAGATATAAGAGGCTAAATTCTCTCTAAAGACCTCATAGCTTTCCCTTAACTCTTCTAGTAGCTCAGCCACAGCCTTAGCCCGAGTCTTACTACCATTCCAGAATTCATTCTTAATAAAGATCTTATAATTTTTAATAATGTATTCTTCTTTATCCTCTACACTACTTAAATTCAAATAATCTTTAAAATCCTTCTTCAAAAAAGCAGGTGATAGCTCCTTACCTCTATCTATGGCTATCTCTTCTAAAGTATCTAGACATTGCTCAAAAAGACTAACTAAATTACCTACTGCTCTTGCTGATCTATTCCTTGCCTTTATCAATAAAAACTTCCATCTCTCATCGATTAGATTCTTAATTAATCCAATATAGTTATCTACATCACGTTCAGTATTATCCTTTAAAAACTTCTCCATCAGTGTGAAATATTCTCGATTATCAAGAATCTCTTTGAATATTCCTTCAATTATCTCAGTATTCTGATCATCCTCTATAATCTCATAAGCATAGATATCTAAATAGGGTGCTATTGCCTTCTTGAAGATATTATTAATAAAGCTATCTATAGTATAGATTCTAATCTTATCCTTATTCTCCAACATTCTTTGATAAACCTCTCTTAAGAGATTCAAATCCAACTCAAACCCTTCATAAATCTCCTTTAGACTATCAAAGACTTCACTCTTCTCTTCTCGCTCTAAGATATCCTCGATATGGGCTAGTACTCGCTCTCTTATCTCAGCAGTTGCCTTTTTAGTAAAGGTCATCACAACTAGCTCTTCAAAGTCTTCCCCTCTTAATAAAGCAGCTAGATATTCTAAGGATAAGCGATAGGTCTTGCCTGTTCCTGCACTTGCCTTTAAAATATTTATCACTTTAGCACCACCTTACAGATCTCACTATAACTACAATTATTACAATAGTATTTATACTGATTACTATACTCCTTGCTGTCTAAAAAGTTTTGTAATAAGGCTTGTAACTTCTCAGCAAACCCTCCTTCTGAGTTAAGCTTGCCATCTTCAAATTTCTCCTTCATCACATTATAGATACTCTTGTTAATAATCTCCTCTGATTTAAAATCAGGGTTATATAATAATGAGTAGAAGTCTAATTGCTCTTGGCTACCACTACCAGTCTTGTAATCTATAATATACTTCTGGTTATTTTCATCCTCTAGGATTAAATCTAATCTCCCATTTAGGTAAACCTTAGCTTTTTGATGGTTTAAGAAGACTCTTCTTTCTTCTCTATTGATACTCCATTCACTATCTATTTTTTTAATATTAGGGGCTTTTCTCTTTAGTTTTTCAAAAAATCCTCTAATAGAAGTCTCAATCAATTCAAACAAGACTTCTTGATAGTACTTCTGATAATAATTAGGTAGCTTTAATTCATAGGCTTGTAGCTTCAGATTTAAGATATCTCTAATTATCCCTTCATCTAAATCCCCTTTATTGATCATTATCTGATTGCCATAATTATTAATTATAGTTTCAAAAACTTCATGGACTATTATTCCAATCATCTTGGGACTAATCTTCTTCTTAAACTCTACCCTTTCTTCCGATAATTTAGCGATATGCTCTAAAAAGAAGCAATAGTGGCAGTTACTCAAAGTAGTTGCTTTATAATAAGATAGCGACAATTGACCTTCAAAGTCAGCTGCCTCTAGCTTTAAGCTATCCTGTTGCCTATGAGTAATCTCCAATCTATCCTTTAGAGAATTATTACTACTGGGAAATATACTATCAATTATTGTAGGATAATGCTTCTCATTTAATTCAACTGATTGTAAGGGAAGATTATACTTTAATCTTAACTCTTCTAAAAACGAGCTAGAATCTATATTCTTCTCCCCATTCTTAATTGTATAGATAATAACATCTTGAGAGCTGAAGATCTGCCTAAAGAAGAGATACTTCTCCTTTAATCTAATCTCTTCAGTTGTTCTTAACCCCAAATCACTTCTCTGTTTTTCTGTTAATAAGAAGCTACTAGAGCTTAGAGTAGGAATAACCCCGTCATAGATATTTAGCATAATTAATCTAGTATGATTAGCACAACTACTGTTTAATAAATCCTTGATTTCAACTCTACTTTCTTCATTATTCTCTAGTGATTTTATCTGTTTAAATCTCAAATAATTTAGAATTAACCTAAATAACCCTTCAGAACTATTCTTAAAATACTTATTCCAGGAGCTGACCAAATTCATCTCTTCAATTGAATTAAGCTCTGCTAAAGCTCCAAAGTATTGACTAATAGTATTTTTGTATTTATCTTCAGCTAATTTATCTTTGTCTAAGTCCTTTAGGAAATCAATATATTCTCCTAAGGTGCTTAATTTACTTATCCTCTTGACTTCATCTATAACCTCTTTAAAGCTCTCTAATCCTTCTAAGCATAAACTCTCATCAAAATAGACATAATCAGCTTGGGCTAAGTTAACTAAGTTTTTAAGATCAAGCTCTGTTAAGTCATAGTAAGCTCTAAAGAACTTGAAATAACTAGCAGCTAATAAAGCCTCCATACTTAATTTCAATCTTTTTTTACTTAGATCAGCAGTCTTTAGTAAACTATGTAAAGTATCCAAAAATCTATATAAATTACTGTTGGTAAAGGAGCTATCCTGATCTAGCTTAACCTTTTGTGCTGATAATAAGTTATGATAATTACTATTAGCAAAGTTACCGTCTAAAATCAGATAATCTTCTTCACTTTGATCTAGCTTAGCAAGAGCATTTACTAACTGTAAAAACTCTTCACTGCTTTGATAAAGCTCTACCTTCTGCTCTAATTTATCGGGTAAAGTTACACTAATTAAATTTAGTTTACCTTCGTCATAATCCTCTTTGGCAATTTGATTATAAATACTAATCTCTTTACCTTCCTCTGCTAATCTAAAAATCAATTCTCTTTCTTTAGGGGTACTCTCTAAGAGATTAATAAAGACTAGCTCTTGATAGTCAGCTAGGAAGATAGGATTGAAGTTATCAAAATCATAGACTAGAGTTCTATCGGTATAAGCTAACTTCTCCAGCTTAATAATATACCTTTCTCTTAACTCTTCAAAAAGTTGATACTTTTCCACCTGCCATCCTGTCAAATTATCAATCACATCTATATTATATTCATTCAATTCCTGATAAAAGTTAAAGAACTCTGCCGATAAATCAATAATGTCATAGTACGTATTGATTTTTAGTTTTTCTTTATCTTCCTTAGTTAATAGTTCATAGAAGATAAGAGTCAGCTTCTCTTCTTTTAAAACCAATTTATCTGTTGTAAATAATCTCTCTTTTAACTCTGAGATTGTTAAGAAAAGGCTTGGTTGAGCTAAGAAAGGTTGCTGATAATACTTCTTAGCTTGAATCTTATTCTGATTATTATCAAAGACATAGACTCTAGCCTTAGTGTTATCTATTGCTTTTTGAAAAAGATTAGTGGAATAATCTATATAATTTATTTGCAAACCCTACACCACCTTAACTGATTATAATTATTAGCTATGCTATTTGTGTTCTATAAAGTATTAAAAGTTCCCTTTTTCTATACTAAGGATTGAGTTTCATTTGTTTTTTTATTGTTATTAATTAGTGAAACTATCTATTCTTGTGAATTCTTCATTATATCTCTTTGCCATGATATAGCCTCCAGTTTAGTTTGATTTTATTATATCATGTCCGAAAAATTTCTGTACAATTTATTATAACCTATCCACTTTATATATTGCTTTTTCTCAATATCATCTAAAGTAATACTCTTTTTAATTCATTAACAACTAATTCTAATATCTTTATTCTATTATTTGCATAGAATAACTTAGAAGATTTTCCATAACCATTTAAAATATTTATCACTTCAATATTAATTGGTCTTAAAAATTTAAAAATAACATATTCGCCAACTCCATTATCTTCTACTCCCTCAAACCACGCTGTTGTTCTATCTTCATCTATTAAATTTACTGGATGATAAGCTAATTTAGGTTGATTATTACTAGTTAAATAAGACGAATACTCAATATCTTGAACTAATGTCATTGTAGGATATTGGTTTCCAGCAAAAGCATAACCACTTATAAGAATAGTAAGAATAGTAAGAATAGTAAGAATAGTAAGAATAGTAAGAATACTAACAATAAAAAATAATCTCTTCACATTATCACCTCTCTATTCTTTAAAAATAAAAAGCACATAAGCTATGGGAGCATATTGCGTATAACGGGACGATGGTTCGCGACGTCCCCTATAATACTTCTAATCTAAGATAAATCCTAAGTCTTACATAAGTCACCTCTAGCTATCTTATATCCTCCAAAATGGGATGTAGCTAATCTGCTGTTATAAGACGTTTTGCGTTCTCCATAATTTACAATCCCCTTTATATTTCAGTCAACATTTAAATTTTTATTGAATATTATGTAATACAAATGTTATAATATTAGTGAGGTGATTATTATGCAAACTATAAAAATTCGTAAGGTTGGAAATAGTTATGGTTTTACTATTCCTAAAGAACTTATGGAAAAATATCATTTAAAAGAAGGAGAAGAGCTCCATCTTATTGAAGAAAATGATGGTTTTACATTAACTCCTTATGATCATGAATTTGAAAAATGGACTAAATCTTTTGAAAAAACAAATCAAAAATTTAAGAATACATTAAAGGAACTATCTAAATGAAGAATATAAATTTTATTCCTAAAAAGGCTATACTTTATTTTCATGAACAATTAATTCAAATTTACGGTGGTAGCACAGGAATAAGAGATGAAAAACTTCTTGATTCTGCTATCCAACAACCTAGGAGCACTTTTGAAGGTAACTATCTGCATAATAGTATATTCAAAATGGCATCAGCCTATGGCTTTCACTTATGCAAAAATCATCCATTTGTAGATGGAAATAAACGAATTGCTCTTGTTGCTATGGATACATTTCTTCAAAATAATGGCTATGAAATAACTGCATCTGAGAAAGAAACTTATAAAATAATGATAAAGCTGTCCTCTGAAGGTCTTTCAAAAGATGAATTAACAAATTGGTTAAAACAAAATACTACTTCTATCTAGACTTCTTGGTAATTAAAGTTTTTACCAAGAGGTTTTTCTTTTTGGACAAAACTATAAAACCTTCCGATAGCAGAATGTCTTATAACGTTTCTGGGGTTCGTGACGTTCCAATATCCCTCTCCATCTACAACCTAACTGCTGAATTTCATAAGTCATCCCAAGCTTACTTCTAACCCCTATATGTTAGGATAGTTGTCGTATAGAATAAAAAGTGTATAATATAATTACGACACTAACATAAGGAGAAGTGATATGGGAAAAAAGAATAGAAATTATACTGGTGTTAGTATAATATAGTAGACACATTTAATCGAAAATATTAAAATAATAAGTAGAAAGAAAGGATGTGTCTACAATGGCAAAAAGATACAATAAAGATTTTAAAAACAATAATAAGTAGAAAGAAAGGATGTGTCTACAATGGCAAAAAGATACAATAAAGATTTTAAAAACACAATAATTGATTTATATAATTCAGGTTCTACTCTAGCAGAGCTAAACAGCGAATATGGCATTGCAAAATCTACTATTAGTGGTTGGGTTAAAAACTCTAAAGAAATAAATTTAAATGATAATGAAACTATAACTATAAAAGAAGTAAATGAATTAAAAAAAGAATTAGCTAAAATAAAAGAAGAAAACCAAATATTAAAAAAGGCTATGGCCATATTCGCAAGGAAATAAAGCCTCTAATTGATTTTATTGAAGAAAATAAGGGTAATCACAATATAAATACTATGTGTGAAGCCCTTGGGATACCTAGAAGTAGCTATTATAAACAATTAAATAGAACAGAAAGCAAAAGAAGTATTGAGAATAAGCAATTTAAAGAAGAAATATTGAAAATTTATTATGATAGCAAAAAGCGTTATGGTGCTCCTAAGATTCATAATCGTTTGATTACTAAAGGATATAAAATTAGCCTAAAAAGGGTTCAAAAACTTATGAAAGAATTAGATATAAGATCTATAACTGTTAAGAAATTCAACCCATGGTTGCAGATATAACCTATATTCATACTTTAAAAGATGGTTGGTGCTACTTATCTTCTATTATGGATCTTCATTCTAAAAAAATAATAGGTTACTGTTTTTCAAGAAATATGACTGATGATATTGTGATAAAGGCTTTAAATAATGCTTATTCTTCTCAAAGACCAGATAAAGAAGTAATTCTGCATACTGATTTAGGTTCACAGTATACTAGCAAAAAAGTTGAAGCATTAACTCAAAAACTTAATATGATCCAGTCTTTTAGTAAAAAAGGATGCCCCTATGACAATGCATGCATTGAGTCATTTCATGCTATTTTGAAAAAAGAAGAGGTTAACCATGTTAGATATTATGATTATTCATCAGCAAAGTTATCGATATTTAAGTTTATAGAAAGCTGGTATAACAGAAAAAGGATACATGGAAGTATTAATTATATGACTCCAGAAGAATGTGAAATTAAAGCTAAAAATATAGCATGAAAAATTCGATTTTTTGTGTCTAAGATATTGACATAGATCCA
>NZ_JBSQYM010000134.1:0-8627 GCF_055140805.1 Orenia sp. | reverse complement strand
ACAGTGTTTTAACCTGTGGCGATATTATGAGTCCTACAGAAGCTACGGGTTAAAACCCATAGCTAATTGAAATGTTAAATCTTTAATGCCATATATATACTAATAACTAAAAATCTTTTATATCAGGATATCTAAAGAAATTAATTTCTTTAGATATCCTATAATTAGTTACTTATCGTAAATTTTCATTTAATTCATCGACAACTTTCTGTACCTTAGGTCTCATACTCTTAATAAAATCATTCCAATCTTTTTCAATATCATCAGCCGATGATGAAACAATAAGTTCAGTGATCTTGTCATTTACCTTGTGGGAGAAAGCACCATATCTGTTTTTCATTGGTCCACTAAAGAAATTAACCTTGTACTGTTCCTTTCCAGTTGGTTTTAAATAAACATCCTCTTGTGATAATCTATCATATACATCAGCTATAATCTTTCTTGTATAATCACCATATCCAGGATTGCTAAATTCCCATTCTGGACTATCATTAACAACTCCTACCCAATCTGCTCTAATATCACTAGGAGCTTGCAGAGTACCATCTTCTTTCTCTGGCCATAGGGGTATAACATTTCCATTTTCATCATACTTCCAATCCTCCCCCTTGATTCCGTAATGAGTGTAATTTCTACCTTCTTCACTAGCCAGCCAGTCCCAAACTTCTAGCCATCTCTTTAATTTCTCATCACTCATATCTGCTCTAAACATAGTAGCAGACCAATAATCTGTACCCTGAATTGCCATAATCTTTCTTTCCTGTGGCGTTCCCTGTGGACCTTTCACAAACATAGGTGCAATAGCATCCTCAGCTTTTAAACCTGGGTTGGCAGCCTCAAAAGGCTTAACAGTCTCCTCAAATAAACTATATGAGGTCCAATTATTAAAATAAATTCCCAATTGTCCACTGATAAATTTGTTTGCAGCATCATTATTTTGAGCAATAGGCTGATCCTTCCATAGGATTCCACTATCATACCATTCTTTTATTTCCTTTATACTTTTAACCATGTCTGGCTCTCCTGGTCCCCAGACATACTTACCATCTTTAAGGGTATAATCCTCCCAACTTGGGTTGGTCTGGTAGATTCCTGCAAACCAAGGAAAGGCCCAACCAATACCACCAATACCACTAGTCTTACCTGTTCCACTTACGTCTTCTTCTACAAAGGCTTTAGCCATTGCCTTTAGCTCTTCAAAGGTATACTCATTATTGTCATGATAGATACCAACTTTTTTGGCCCAGTCTTTTCTATAATAGAATTTCATTGTAGAAACATTATTATAATCCGCCTTTTGAATAGAAGCTAACCATGCATAACGTTTGTCATTGACCTTTACATACTCATCACTAACTAATTGCTCATTTAATCTCTTTAAATTCGGATAATTACTAAGTAGCTCATCCGGTAATTCTTTAAATACACCTTGCTCCGCCCAGCTTGCAAATTCTGGATAATTATAACCTTGTAGATCCATTCTTAATACTTCGGGCATATCTCCAGATGCAACCCAGATTCTTACCTTTTCATTCCAATCCCCCCAGTTAACAGGTCGAATTTCAAGCTCAATATTGAACTTCTTAGAGATAAAGTCATAAAAACGGTTCTTATCCTTTTGCTGTCCTGCATACATACTATTAATAGTATAAGTATACTTTTTAGCGTATTTACCGCTTCCTTCTTGATTAGTTGCTGCTTTATTATCTTCTTGCTTAGAACATCCAGTAAATAAGATTCCTAAGGATGACATAGATAGAATTAGAACTATTACTAATAATCTCTTTTTTGACACAAAAATACTCCCCCTTATCTTATTAAATTACTGAACAATTAAAGTTTTATAAATCGATAAGATTATAGTAAATAAAATACCCATATTTAATTATTCAGCTATAGAACAATGGAATTAATTGCGAATAATTTTAAAAATCCCATATCATACCCTTATCTAAAACAGATAAGGGTATAATCTGGGATCTTATGATGTTAGTCACTTATATACTTATACCCAAATTAATATCTAAAAGTCAAAAATACTAAAAAACAATAAATTCTATCTACTTTTCAATCTTTTTAAGCTAAAATACTTCCTTCTTCTAAAACTTATAATATCTTATAGAATTATATCCTTATGTTATTAATAATATCTTCTTGTATACCTAATTATATAATCTCAATACATATAAATAAATAGAATAAACTTAGCTTTCTTTGTAATATACTTAGAAGAATTAACAATATCTTTACGATTGATCATATAAACTCCCAATAATTAAATCAGCTATAATATAAATTTATTAAAGAGACTATACTTCTACTTTCATCCATCTCTCAGATTTAAAATAGAGATAAGTTATAAAAGTAATTAATATCATACATATATCAGCTATTATATAATGACCAACTAAGCCATAGGGTGTATAATTGATAATTAAATAGGTTAAAGGAATTAATAATATCCACAAACGGACTATATTAATCACCATAATAGATAAAGTATCTCCTGCCCCTCGAATCGCCCCCGAATAAATAATAAAGAAAGCATTAGCTATCTGTTGAATTGCTGTTAATCTCAATGGTAAGGTGGCTGTCTTAATAACTGACTGCTCTTCAATAAAAATACCAATATACTTTTCGGGAAATATAATAAAACTAATCCCAACTATAAATGCTAAAATCCCACCACAAATTATAGCAGTATTGATACTTTTGATAGCATTTTTCTTATCTTTTGCTCCTAAATATTGACCAACTAAGGTTGTTGTCGCTATTGAAAAACCAAAGATCGGCATAAAGAGTATTGATTCTATTCTAACTATAATATTAAAGGCTGAATAAGTAATGGTACCTAGACCAATAATCAAATAATTAAAAATAACATAGGAGCTTTGCATAAATAATTGCTCTAAAGCAGCCGACCAACTGATCCTCCATAATTTCTTAAATATAGTCAGCTTTAATTTAAACCATCTTAAAACCAACTTAATCTTCATCTTACCACTAAAACCAATAACCAAAAATATAATCGCACCAATTGCCCTAGATAATGTAGTCGAAATTGCTGCTCCTACAATTCCAAGCTCAGGAAAGATTCCAATTCCAAAGATAAGTAACCAGTTACCAATAATATTTAAGATATTAATAGCCCCATTAATCGCCATAGGAGTCACAGTATCCCCAGCTCCACGAAATGAACTACTTAAGGAAAAGCTAATGAACATAAAAAATTGGCTATAAATTACTACTTTTAAATAATCAATAGCTATTGCTGTTACTTCAGGCTCTGCATTAAATAGAGCCATTAGTGGTTGATGATAAAGATACATTAAAGCAGTTAAAATCAAACCAATTACCAGATTGATGATACAGGATTGACTGGCTATCTTATTTGCTCTACTCTTAGCTTTAGCCCCAATATATCTTGAGACTATAGCTGTCGTTCCAACATTAAAGGCAGAAAAGATAAAGACTATCGGAAATACAATTTGATTAGCTAAATTGATTGCAGCTAGACCTTCTGCTCCAATCCCCCGCCCTACCATAATAGTATCAACTACTCCTACTAAAGTATTTAATAACATTTCTACAATTGCTGGAGAAGCCAAAATCAGTACTTTCTTCAACATTGCACTAGTTGATAATTCTACCTGTTGTAAAGATAAATCTTGATTCATGTATCTACCTCCTAATCAAAATAAGTAATAAATTTTCCTATAATTTAGTTACTTTATAAGTTTGCTTTGTACTTATCTAATTACTTACTTTACTTACATTGTAATGATCTCTACTCTGATTTTAAATGGGATTATGTTAGTTAGATATGGTGTTATGTTAGTTAATAATTATAAATTTTATCAGGTGCGTTTTTATGTTCTACTACCAGAAGGTCTTTGAAATTACTCGTTTGAACTTAACCTGAATATTTATCTTAGACAGATACTAAAAAAACCCATACAGAACTCTACTATAATAATAGAAATTCTGTATAGGGGTTTTTTAAATCTTTTAAAAATTAAATCTATTCAGCAATAATGTTATCAATGTATAGCGTTCCAGTAGAATTATCGTCAGGTAAGGACATAAATTCTATACCTAACTCCCTAATATTATCACTGTAATCATAGCTTGATAAATCTATAGTAAAAGTAGTTCCTTCATTGTTTATATCTCCTTCAGCATTTACTGAATAGTACTCCCAATGAGTTCCATCTTTTATATATAATTTGCCATATGCACCACTAACAGTGCTTTTAACAGTTACTGATAAAGTAGAATAACCACTTAAATCCAAAGCAGGATATGGATATATAATCAATTGATATTGACTTCCATCAAAAGTAACCTTAGCAGCAAGAGCTTGGCTTCCCTCAGCAGACCAGTCTGTTGATACTTGTGGAGTCACTTCAGAGTCTGTCCAATCATCCTTTAGAATCCAATTATCAACACCATCTTCAAAATCATATAATGTCTTAGGTTCTATACTTCCTCCTGTATTTCCACCAACAACCTTTTCAAATACTGCTGTAAGAGTAACATCAGAATCCATGATTACAGTAATTGTATGATTAGTATTACCATCATAACCTGCACCTTGCCACCCTTTGAATGTTGACCCATCAGCTGCCTCAGCTGTTACTTTTACCTTTTCACCATATTCATAAGTTCCACCATTTGGAGTAACTGTACCTGTTCCACTCCCATTACTACCAATTGTTAATTTATATTTTTCTAAAGTTGTATCACTACTGCACCCTTGTAATAAAAGAGCCATAGCCAACACTACTAATACAATAATCGATTTGATATTTTTCAATCTAGATTCCTCCTTAAGTTTTAGATATCCTTCATCACACCAAATAAATTTAGGAGAGCCCCAAAAACCAATCATGACTCTGTTGAGCAGTAATTTAGAAACTAACTGTATACTTAACTTGATATTTATCTAAGGTTTTACGATTTGATAACTCATTATCGTCATCAAGAACTTCTTTACCATAAATAAACTCTAAGTTTCCTGCACTAAGCTCTTTATTAATATTAGCATAGAAGTTTTGCTTAAAGTCAGCCTCTTTATCCTCTCTACTTATTGTATATTCTCCAGTAATATCAAATCCATCTACTAACTGATAATTTGCTCTAGTTCTAAGAGCTGGCTTATCAAAAGTATTTTCATTACTACTACTTTCCAACCATAAATTAATATCTGTTTTTAAAGCTTCAGATACTTGATAACCTAAATTAAATTTGAAGTTAGGTTTCTGGAAGTGTTCTTTGATTTCATCCTCAGAACCTTCTACAGGGTCTTTATCACTTTCTAACCAAAATTCTATATTTCCAGTTAAATTCTCAATATCTAAAGAAGGGGTCGCTTTAATATAAACCTTTTCATCATCTAGATAATAATCCTCTATACCCCAGTAAGACTTATTAGCCCATTTACCTTCCAAAGAAGCATATATACCCAATTTAGATAACAATTTCCCATCAAAATATAACTTTGGACTAAGCTCATTCCAGTCATTTAAGTACTCTTCCTTTTCAGCTTTATATAAACCATTAAATGAATTATTGAACTCTAAACCTGTTTTAGCATTTTCAGAGAAAGTATACTCTGCTTTAGCATAATTTTTACCTTCATATTCTAATTTATTTTTGTGGTCTATATCTGCGTAATTTTTAAATAAATTACCACCATATCTTTTACTTTCTAGTTGCCAATATAAAGAACCTAAGCTCTGTTCTGCTTTAACATACCAACCCATAGACTCAAACTTAGAATCACTTTTTTCTTTTTCTTTTTCAAATATTCCATCACTAACTGCTACTTCTCCAGTTAAATTCAAACCACTAACAAAACTATGCTCTACATTAACAAAAGCTGTAGCATCATTATCATTGTCTATATTAGATTGTAAAACCCCACCTACTTTTACTGTAGAATAATCCCCAACCGGCATACTAACTTCACTAAGAATCAATGGCATATCAAACTCAATCTCATTCATTGACCATGGAATATCTCCATCTTCATTTACCTTAATTGGTGCTATTACTGCTGTATGAATTGAATTCAGACCAACTAAAGTATTTACCTCAATACCTGCAGCATCATCATATTCACTACCAGCAAATAACTTCATAGTCTCTCCTGTATCTTCTGCAGTATCTTTGTAGAAGGTTCTAATTTTTGTTCCATCAATATTACCAATTACTTCTGTTTCTCCTAAATCAATAATGGGATCATTAAGACCTTTATCAGAAATATTAAGGGTTGAATTTACCTCCCAATTTTGATTATGTTTGTAAGCAATATTCAACTCTATTTCACGTTCTACAGTAGTTTCAGTTCCTCCATAGGAATCTTCTTTAATTGCTAAAACATCAGCAATATATAATCCACTACCATCATAATCACTACCAATTTCGAAACCAAATTGTTTAATATTCTTCCAATCAACATCATCATAATCAGACTTATTAATCCTAATAATCTGCCAAGAACCTGCTTCTACATCTATATCTCCAACATCTGACCATTTCCAATCTGAACCATGTTGAACATATGGTTTAATTGTAATATCTTTACCAACTGGCTTATAAACTTTCAATCTAAAGCCTGAATACTTATCAAAATCAATAGTATCTGTAGCCAAATTAATATTGAATTTACCATCAGTATTATTTTTTACATGAATATATTCACTAACAGAAGAAAATTCACCAGTATCTACTGCTAATTTATCTATTTCCCCATTAGTTGAAGTCCAATCAATTATACCATTGATAAGTTTCTTTCCAGCAGGAACATTTTCAGAAGTAGTAATTACCTCTACATTACCACTCACATTAAATTTAGAAAGAAAAGAAGACTTTGGAGTTGTTTTTTCTTTTTTGAAATGATCTTTAACGCTCTCTAATTCAACAACTTTTTCTTCAGCATCTTCTTTTACTAGTCTAATATTATCAACATAGATAGCATTAGAAGGTAGAGCCATACCTGCAGGATATATCAGTAACCCATATCCCTTAACATTACTTAGATCTACTTCAGCCCCCATTTGCCACCCACTACCATTATTCTTCCAATTTTCAGGAGTTAATGGAAGGGTGATTGTATTAGTTCCAGGCTTTACAGAAATAGTCTTTGATTCATTCCAATTCCAATTATCACCTGTACTTATAGACATAGCAAAGTTGAAGGCATTATCACTATCATTATAAATATCTAACTTAACTGCTGTGGCTTCTGCCCACCCCTTTGTTTTTGTATTCTGAGAGAATGCTTTTCCAGATGTAGAAATATCACCATAAATAATTTTCAATGAATTGTTACCTTGTGTAGCATGGTCAGTACTTAAATTAGCAGCAAGAATATTTTCTGACTTTTCAAAGTAAGTGCCTGTTTCAAATCCATCTAAAACCACCTCTGCAGCAAATGCTACATTTGTTACTATCATAAGTAACAATATTATCAATCCTAATAATAATAACTTCTTATCCATAAATTTTCCCCCTTATAATCAGATATTTTAATGAATTATACAGCTAGAGTAGAGTATAAACTCCTATTTACTTATCATCTTATCTGCACTTACACTCTAAGAAGAAAGACTTTATATTTAAATAGGGCATTGAGATTTATTCACTTATTTATCTCTTAACTTATTTTGAATAGTGCCCTATAACACCCATTCAATAACATGCATAAGCATTGAATTTATCAATCGATTTATTCAAAATATTCAATTAATTTTTTAAATAAAAAATAATATGAATATGAAAACTTATCATCTTCTGTATAATAACCTACTATCAATGCTCTAAAGCAAATTAAGACCATACAGAAATTGATAAAGATTTCATCTTATAAATCAACTAATCAATCTATTATCCTAAAAGTCACAATATAAAAAATATTCTGTCAAATTTTATCTATTTTCTTAAAATTTCACCACAGATAAATACAAGATTCTAAGTTTACTTTGCCCAAGAAAGTACTTATCTTTTTTAGCTTTTACCATTATTTATAGCAAAGGTACTTCTTCAAAGTAGCTATATTCATCTGTGGCTAATACATCTTCATATTTGATCCTTCTAAATAAGTGATCGCTAAGCTCTAGAAATATAATTTTCTTAATAATTGATTAAACTTCAGAATTAGCTTTAATGTACTCAACCAACTCATTTACTTCACAATAAGCTACAGCCGTATAAGTATCAGCAGCACCATAATAGATAGCGATTCTTCCTGTATCAGCATCATGCAAGGTTGCACATGGGAAGGCTACATTAGGTACAAAGCCTGTAGTTTCATATTCTTTTTCAGGAGTTAGTAAGTAATCACGAGTTCTATAAAGCACCTTACTTGGATCATCAATATCCAAAATAGCAGCACCCATACTATAGACATAACCATTACAAGTTCCAGATACACCATGGTAGAACATTAACCAGCCCTCTGTTGTTTCAATCGGAGCAGGTCCACCACCAATCTTAGTACCTTGCCACCAGCCAGATCCACCATTGGACATGACGTGACGATGTTTACCCCAATAAGTCATATCCTTACTTTGGCTTAAGAAGATATCTCCAAAAGGAGTATGCCCTGTATCACTTGGACGATT
>NZ_JBSQYM010000133.1:0-8640 GCF_055140805.1 Orenia sp. | reverse complement strand
TTAAGTTTTAGCTACGGGTTTTAACCCGTAGTGTAACATGTCATCATCTCCACAGGTTGAAACCTGTGGCTAGTAAATTTATCATTATAAAAAGTGTCGCACTCTCTATATATAACGATATATTTAAATTTTATTCTAAAGTTAGATGACTATAAAAGATTATCTCTACTTAGAATTAAAAAAGGCAACCTGCTTATATTGTAGCAAAAAACTCTACACCATAATCAAGTTACCTTAACATCTCTACTCTAATTGTTAAATTAAATCCCAAAACTTTTCTCTAAACTATTAACTCATATAGCCACCCTTCATCGGAGAGATAGCTAATTTCTCATATTGAGCTAGAACACCCTTCTTTTTAGCTAAATTAGGCTTAATCCAATTTACCTTTCTATCCCTTAATATCTCTTCAATCTCCTGAGCAGTTTTCTCTTCTTTAGCTATTCCCACAATCTCTAACTTACGATTAGGAATATCGATCTTAATCAAATCTCCCTCTTCTACTAAAGCAATTGGACCTCCAGCAGCTGCCTCTGGAGAGACATGACCAATAGCTGGACCTCTAGTAGCCCCAGAATAACGACCATCGGTGATTAAGGCTGTAGTAGCTACCAGTTCAGGATCAGAAGCAAGGGCTTCAGTGGTATAGAACATCTCTGGCATTCCACTTCCCTTGGGACCTTCATAGCGGATAAAGACTACATCACCTGGCTGAACATCCTTATCAATGATAGCATTTTTAGCATCCTCTTCACAATTAAAGACACGAGCTGGACCAATATGATTATGCATCTCTATAGCCACAGCAGAATGTTTGACCACTGCACCCTCAGGAGCTAAATTTCCTTTTAAAATTGCTATAGCACCTTCTTGGGAAATTGGTTTCTCTCTACTCTTTAGGACATCCTCTACTTCAATTTGACCGTAATTATCCTTAAATTGACTGCGACAGTTTTCAATAAAGCCTTGTTCTCTAATCTCTGCTAAATTTTCACCTAGAGTCTTACCTGTAACGGTCATCACATCAAGGTGCAGTAAGTCCTTAATCTCTTCCATAACAGCAGGGACTCCACCAGTATACCATAAAGCTTCACAGGCATATTGACCACTTGGAATTACATTGGCAATGTATGGAGTTTTTCTATGAATCTCATCAAATAATTCTGGCTCTATCTCTATACCAACCTCATGGGCAATAGCAGGAATGTGTAATAAAGCATTACTTGAACCCGCTACTGCAGCATGAAGAGTAATTGCATTCTCAAAGGCTTCTTTGGTCAAAATATCACTAGGTTTAATATCTTTTTTAACTAATTCCAAGACCTGCTCTCCTGCTTTTTGAGCAAAGTCATCGATAGTTCCATCCTTAGTTGGTATTAAGGCTGAACCTGGCAAAGCCAAACCTAAAGCTTCAGCAATTACCTGCATCGAATTAGCCGTTCCCATAAACTGACAAGAACCACAGCTAGGACAAGCCTCATTTTGATAGCAGACAAACTCCTTTTCACTAATCTCCCCCTTCTCTAGTTGAACAGCATAAGTTCCTATCTTCTCTAAGGTCAAACCATCCTTCCCAGGACTCATCGTCCCTCCTGGTACATGGATTGCTGGCATATCAACCCTTGCCATCGCCATTAAATGAGCAGGAATCGCCTTATCACAAGAAGATGATAATACAACTCCATCATAAGGATGAGCCAAAGCGTGAATCTCTACCATATTGGCAATCATCTCACGGGAGACTAAAGAGTAATTCATCCCATCATGACCTTGAGCTACCCCATCACAGATATCGGTAACTGTAAATTCAGCTGGCTTAGCTCCTACTGCTTCTACACCTTTAGCAATCTCTTTAACTATTTGATTTAAGTGAAAGCTACCAGGATGGCTGGCACCATAAGTACTATCAATTAAAATCTGTGCCTTCGATAGATCTTCCCTACTCCACCCTGTTGCTAAACGTAAAGCATCAATCTCTGGACCTGCCTGTCTTAACTTCTGGCTATTTAGCATAATCAAACCTCCTGTATTTATTTATTAATTGATTAATAATTACTTTCTAGCTTCTTGTACAATTTTAACAAACTCTTTTGCCTTTTTAGTCAATAGCTGATAATTCTCTTGAGCAATAGCCTCTTTATCGATTAAAGATCCTCCTGCACCTATAGCAGTTGCCCCTGCTTTAATAAAGTCTCCTGCATTATCTAAATTGATTCCTCCAGTTGTAATAATTGGAATATGGCTTAAAGGACCTTTAACACTCTTAATATATTTAGCTCCCATTACTCCTGCTGGAAAGACCTTGACCAAATCTGCTCCAGCTTCATAGGCACTAATCATCTCTGTTGGAGTCAATACCCCAGGAATTACTACCTTGCCATAACGGTTGCAAACCTTAATTACCTCTTGGTTTAATGTCGGACAGAAGACAAACTCTGACCCTGCCAAAATTGCAGCTCGTGCCGTCTCTCCATCTAAGACTGTACCTGCTCCAACAATAGCTTCAGTATCTTTTAACTCAACTGATAACTCCTTGATTATATCTAAAGCGGCTGGATTGTCCAAGGTAATTTCCAAGGCCTTAACTCCTCCTGCCAACAATGCTTGAGCAATCTTAACCATCTTATCAGCTTGAGTTCCTCTTAAAACTGCTACTACACCACTCTCCAAAACAGCGTCTATCTTCTTTTGCTTATTCACCTTTATCACCTCTTAATTATCTATTAATTCCTTCTTTTAATCCAGTAAATATCTTAATTTCTTCTAGAGAGGGTAAACCCTCTACATCACCAAGTACCGTGACTGCATAAGCACCTACAGCATTGGCCAATTTAGTAGCATCTACTAGGCTATACCCTTTTAATAACCCAGCAATAAATCCTGCTGCAAAACCATCACCTGCTCCTACCGTATCAACTACCTGTTCAACAGGATAGCCAGCAACTACTTCCATACCATCTTTATCTGCTACCAAAGCTCCAGCAGGACCTAATTTGACAGCTACAATCTCTGTACCCAGACTTAAAATCTCTTGTGCTATCTTCCGGGGGTCATCTAAGCCAAATAAAATCTCACCTTCCTCTACTCCTGGAAGGACAATATCAGAGCTTTTAAATAACTCTAACATAATCTCTTTCATCCGCTCTTTATCTTCCCATAGCTTTAAACGTAAATTGGGATCAAAGGAGACCTTAACATCATTCTCTTTAGCTATCTCAATTGCTCTTAATATAGTCTGATGGCAAGAATCACTTAACGCTGGAGTTATACCTGTCAAATGTAAGTATTTTGCTTGAGCAATATACTCCTCAGATAAATCTGCTGGACTCATCTGACTGGCTGCCGAATCATGGCGATAATAATAAGCCTTAACCTCATGAAGTAGACTTCTTTCTTTAAAATATAATCCAGTCATTGCATCAGCACTAAACTTAACTTGGGAAGTATCAACACCTTCTCCTCTGATAAAGGAATTGATATACTCACCATGGGGATCAGCACCTAACTTACTAATCCAACCAGCCTGATGTCCTAGCCGAGAAAGGCCAATAGCAAAATTACTCTCTGCACCTCCTAGTTGTTTACGGTAATCATAGATATACTTTAAGTTACCAGTATCTCTAGGATTCATCACAATCATCGTCTCCCCTAAGGTTGCTACCTCTATCATAATTTCACCTCACTTTAATTCGTTTCTTAATAAGAAACTAAGTTTCATATACAGGTTAAAAATTAAAGACTTCAAACCTATTAGTTAACCTTGGAAGATTAAATTCCCAAGGCCTGATTTTATACAAAAAAACTAAATACTAATGCAAAACCAAAACCTGCTATAGAAATAATAGTCTCCATTATTGTCCAAGATTGAAGAGTCTGCTTCTCATTTAAACCAAAATATCTTCCCACTAACCAGAAACCACTATCATTTACATGGGATAAAATAGTTGCCCCAGATGCAATCGTCAATACTATCAAAGCCCTTTCAGGAGCTGATAAATCAAAAACCTGCATTACTGGTGCAATAATTCCTGCTGCAGTAATCATAGAAACTGTCGCAGAACCTTGGGTAATCCGTACTACTACAGCCAAAATATATGCCAAGACAATCGGTGGCAAGCTTGAACTAGCAATAGTATTAGCCAGCATAGTTCCTACTCCACTATCAATTAACATCTGTTTAAAGACTCCACCAGCACCAGTTACTAGTATAATCAGCCCTGCTGGTCCCAATGCCTTAGTACTTAACTCTAATAATTCATCTTTAGTAAAACCTCGTTTAGTTCCTAATAAGTAAATTGCTAATAAGGTAGCAATAGTTAAAGCTACAAAAGGATGACCTAAAAATCCAAATAACTGGGCAACAGCTCCATTAGCCATAACACCCTTCTTAACTAATAAATCAGTCAAAGTATTTGCTAAGATCAATACCAATGGTACACCGATAATACTTGTAATCAACCTAAAAGATGGAAGATTTGAAGTATCTCTTTTCATTTCATCAGCATCTTTAATCATATATTCAGGAACATCTACATGAATCTTATTTCCAATATATTTACCAAAGACAGGTCCTGCCAAAATTGCTGTGGGGACTCCAATTAAAGCACCAAAGAATATTACCCAACCAAGATCTGCCCCAACGATCTCAGCCACTGCTATTGGACCAGGCGTTGGTGGAATAAAGGTATGAGTAACAGCTAAACCAGCAAGTAAAGGAATACCGTAATATAATACCGATTTTTTAGTATCCTTAGCCAACGCATAAACAATAGGTACCAAGATAATAAATCCAACATCAAAGAAGACTGGAATAGCCACTAAAAATCCTGCTATCACTAAGGCCCAAGAAGCTCTATCCTTACCAAACTTCTTGATTAGGGTTGTTGCCAAAGCCTCTGCTCCTCCAGAAGCCTCAAGAATCTGACCAAAGATCGCTCCCAAACCAACAACAGTGGCTACAAAGCCTAAGGTACCACCCATTCCATTTTGGATACTCTTAATTACCTCATTAAGTGGCATTCCTGTTGCTATACCAACAAACATGCTAGTTATCAATAATGAAATAAACGCCTGAATCCTCAATTTCAAAACTAAAAATAATAATAGTCCTATAGCTGCCAATGTTACTAAGATTAAACTCGATTGTGCCATCTAATCCGCCCCCTAATAATAAAATTTTTAAATATTTTAATTGGTAGGCTTCTAATATTATAGGCTTATCCTACATTAATTTTGTTTCTTATTACGAAACTCAGTTTCATAAAATTATTAAAAAAATATCTTATCCAGGATTATCAACTTATATTCTGTCTGTTTCTTATTATGAAACTTGGTTTCGTTTTATTATATTGTTATTATACTATACATATATAAGTTATTCAAGTCTAATTTGATGTTTTACAGCAATTTTCTATCTTAAATAGAAAATAAACCTACTTCACCATAGTTAATCTAATGCAAAGACCTAGATTAGAGTGAGTAGGTTCATAAATTCATCAAAATTATCCTCTATAGCCTAGTTGAGAAGATATCTTCATGGCAGTATCCTTAACCACCTTAGCTAGCTCTCCAACTCGCTCTTTAGTAACATGGATAGTCGGACCTGAGACACTGACTGAAGATACTACTTCTCCACTATAATCAAAGATAGGAGCTGCTACACATCTAATCCCTAACTCATGCTCTACATCATCGATAGCATACCCTTGCTCTTTAACCTGTTTTAAATGCTCTTTAAACTCGGTAGGATCGGTAATTGTATTCTCTGTATACTTAGCCAGCCCTTGCTCCTTAATAATCTTATCAACTTTTATTTGAGGATAATAAGCCAACATCGCCTTGCCTACAGCACTACAATGGACTGGGACTCGCTTACCAATTTGAGAGTTCATTCTAATTGTCTTAGAACTCTCTACCTTATCAATATAGACAACTTCCCCTTGATCCATTATCACCAAATGAACTGCTTCATCTGTTATTGCTACTAACTCCTCCAAATAGGGTCTGGCATACTCTCTAATTTCTAAATCATTAAAGATTCTACTCCCCAACTCAAAAAGCTTTAGACCCAATTTATAATTATCAGTCTTAGGATCTTGTTTAACTAAACCTCTATAAACTAAAGTAGATAATAACCTATGAATTGAACTCTTATGAATATCTAACCTATTAGCCAACTCTGTTACTCCTAAACCATCTTCATAATTAGCCAATTCTTCTAAAATATTGACTGACCTATCTACAGCTTTAACTAAATTATTTGGTGTCTTATTCATTTATCAAATCTCCCTTCACATTAACAATAAATCTTATTTTAATATCACCTTTGATATAGATCTCCAAGTCTAAAGTGTAATTTAATGGATATATATAGCAACACTTTCATGTCGGGAATCAGGAATCTGGAACCAGTGTTTATAACTGATTCCTTGATTCCAGATTCCAAAAAATGTTACAATATCTTTCTATTGTTTCATTTTAAAGTTGAATGACTATAACTTATTTATCCCTTTAAATTGAAAAATCCTGTTTAAAACAAGCAAAAACAATTTAAATCTAGCTATAATAGGTGACCTTTATTAATAATTGCAGACCTTTCCTTGATAGACTCACAAATTGGACAAATTTCACCTTCTGCTTTATAAGTAGCATAAACAGAAACTTCAGAGTTGCTAGCAATACATAAGCGATGGAGTCCATCTGTTATATCAAAATGTCCACAGTCAAACTCTAAAATACCAATAGACTCTTCTTCAAATATTTCTATCAACTCCTCTAAATAAGCTTGATCTTCAACTGTTAATAGGTCTTGTCGATACTTATGGTAATCATCCATTAGCTCTTTTAGTTGCCAGCAATAATTCTCTTCTAAACCCAAATCCAAGCTATTAGCTTCTCCATCAGCTAATAAGCAGACTCCAGATTCAAGTTTGGTACAATCTTGATCAAAGGTATTTCTGATATAATAACGTTCTAAAGCCCTTCTGACCATCTCTTTATCCAAAATTTCAGGTCTATAATTATTAGACATAAAAACCCTCCTTATAGATAATAGTTTGGAGAAATTAAGTTCTCATCTCTCCACTCTTACTAAGAGCATACTCTGTACCAATTGCACCTAAAATCTCTGTAATAATTGTAGTAAATAGGATAATATTTAGGATAAACTGACCAACATCAGAGAAATGAACAAATTGATGCTGGACATTATAAGCCAAATCTATCGATACACCGATTTGGGGTAATAGCCCTAAGCCAATGTATTTACTTACATTAGTAGGTGCTTTAGATAAAACAGCTCCTAAGCTAGCCCCACCTACTTTACCTATCACCCTAGCCAAGGTGTAGACTAAAGCAACTACAAGAAAGGATTTAGAAGTTATATTATGAAATTCAATCTGAGTTCCAGCTAAGATAAAGAAGACTGTATGAAGTGGTAGGCTTAAGGTATCTATAATTTCAGAGATGCCTAGATACTTTTTAGAAAAATTTCTAAAAGCAAAACCAATTGATAGATTTGTAATCAAAGGTGATATCCCTAAGAAGATTGCAATATCTGAACCACCAAAGATAGTTGCTAGTAATAATAATATTTTCTTACTCTTCTGCTCAGAATATACTCCCATTAATTTCTGTGAAAAGTATCCGATATTCAAGCCCAATACTATCGAACCAACTATTTTAACTAAGGGTATTAAAAAAGAGTTGAAGAGAGAATAGTGTAACGCTGGTGATATACTGATTAAAGCAATTGGCTTAACGAAGCTGAAGATAATAATAGCTAAAGCCTCATCAAGAGCTAAGACAATCAATAAGGTAGAAGTTAACTCCCCTCTAGCCTTATACTCCTTTAATACCAAGACTGTAGCAGCTGGAGCCGTTGCTGTTGCTATCGCTCCTAAAAGTAACGAGAAGAATAAAGGTTTTCCAATTATCAACATCGAAGTAGTTACCAAAGCAAAGGTAGCCAGAGACTCAATTAAGACAATCAAAGCAAACTCTAGTTCTAGCTTCTTTAAAATCTTTAAGTTTAACTCAGTTCCAATAATAAAGGAGATAAAAGAGACTGCTAAGATAATTACATAGTCAAAAGAATGAATTAAATAAGAGTACCATTCCTTATGTTCTGCCGATAAAAAAGGTGCCTTTTTAATAAAACCGATACTGAATAAAATACCTACTAAGATATCACCAACTACACTAGGTATTTTAAACTTTTTAGTGATAACATGGGCAACAAATGCAGCTACAAATAGGATTCCAACAATATAAATAATTCTATTACTGAGATGATGTAACATAAATAACTGTTTTAAATCATGCAAACTATCTATCGAATCAAATTCCATAATAATACCTCCAGGTCGAAAGAAAATATCCATATATATAGATAGCTCTCTCTATCTTTTAATTTTCTAATTTCAGAATAAAATTGTTTTGTATTAAGAAACTTTATTTCAACCATAATTATACAGCAGCTACAGCGATTTTTCAATGCTTTTTAACCTTTAGTAGTGGTAATTATACCTTTCAGATAATTCCTTATAGATATCCAAGTCTAAAGTGTAATAAAAGACTAAAGATCAAAAGCTAAAGATTAGCAACGAATTAACACGAATTAAAGATTAAAAGATTAATTAA
>NZ_JBSQYM010000132.1:0-8885 GCF_055140805.1 Orenia sp. | reverse complement strand
TTAATTCGCGTCAATTCGTGAGATTCGTTGCAAAAAATCATTTGAGCTTGTTGTATTACTATAACTGTTAATATGAAATCTTTATCGGTTTCTATATAATTATATTCTTTATTTATTTGAATTGCTTACTTACTAATTAATTTATCTTTTGATTTTTATCCGTGTTTCATCTGTGTTAATCCGTGGCTAATAAATCTTTTTCTTTATGATATTTGTTTTGTAAATACCTCATATGCAGCCTCTAAAAAACATACTTTTCTAATTAATAAAAAATGCTCACACCCACACTCACACTATTATAATCCCGAAAAGCCCATAAATGCCATAGCCATCAGTCCAGCAATCAATAAAGTAATTGGCGCTCCCTTTAAGGCTTCTGGTACATCAGCAAACTCTAATCTCTCTCTCATTCCAGCCATCAATACAATCGCTAAAGTAAAACCAGCCCCTGCACCTAATCCAAATACTGTACTTTCAATAAAATTATAATTATTCATTGGAATCATTAATGCTAAGCCTAAAATAGCACAATTGGTCGTAATCAAAGGTAAGAAGATACCCAATGCTTTATATAATGGTGGACTTACCTTCTTGATTATCATCTCAGTCAACTGTACAAAAGATGCAATCACTAAGATAAACGCCACATACTTTAAATACCCTAATCCTAAAGGAACCAAGATCAGACTATTAACCGCCCAGACACAAACAGCCGAAGTTGTCATTACAAAGGTAGTGGCTAAGCCCATACTGAAAGCCGTTGGTACCTCTTTAGAAACTCCTAAGAAAGGACAAATACCTAAAAATTGAGATAGGATAAAGTTATTAGTTATTGCCGCTGTCATAAAAATCATTACTAAACTACCAAATAATTCTCCTAAATCGCCCATCCTTTAACCTCCTTTTTTTGCATTCAAATGTACAACGTACAGTTGACAATTTACAATTAAGACCTTTAAAACGAAAAGACTTAATAATTTTTGAAGCTACAATAGTCTCTTATTTAGTTAATCTTTTAATTGTACATTATAAATTGTCAATTGTAAATTTATATGCTGTGGCAGCTATCTCCAGTAGAATCTTGCAGTTCTACCTTCACACCAACTGCTCTACTTTTAAAGTAATTAATCACACCTAACACCGTACCTAAGGTCAAAAATGCTCCTGCTGGTAAGACCATAATCAACCATGGTTGAAACCAGTCTCCCATTACCTGTATTGCAAGAGATGTTCCTCTAAATACAGTTCCAAAACCAATCACCTCACGAATAATCCCTAAAAAGGTCAAAGCCCAAGTAAAGCCAATTCCCATTCCTAAGGCATCAGCAATAGTACGATGAACAGGTTGTTTAGAAGCAAAAGACTCAGAACGACCCAAAATCAAACAATTTACTACAATCAATGGAATAAATAACTTAAGTGATTCAGCAATTGCCGGTACATAGGCCTTAGCCGAATAATCAACAATCGTTACAAAGGTAGCAATAATAACAATAAAACTAGGAATTCTAACTTCATCAGGGATTAATTTTTTAACCAGTGAATTTACAATACCAGAGCCTAATAACACAAAGCTGGTTGCTAAACCCATCGCCAATCCATTAGTTGCAGTATTGGTTACTGCTAAAGTCGGACACATCCCCAACAACATTACAAAAACAGGATTCTCTTTCCATAATCCTTTTACAAAGTCTTTCCATAAGGTTAGCACATTACTCACCCCCACTATAAGCCTGTTCTACTGTAGCAATAGCATCCTTTAAGATATCACTAACCGCTTGAGAAGAGATTGTAGCTCCTGCAATAGCATCTACATCCTCTTTAGCTACAAAATTATCAGAGAAAGATTTACCCTGAAACTGTCCCTTAAACTCTTGCTCAGCCATTCTAGCTCCTAAACCTGGTGTATCCAACTGGTCTAGAATCTTCACCTTCAATAATTTCTGATTCTCAATATCCATTCCAATCATCAAGATAATAGTACCTTGAAATCCATTACCTTCATGCTGAAAAGCTACACCTACAGGGCTTCCAGATTTATCTAAGCCTTGATATAATTCTAATCCACCCTTTTCTAACTTTTCATATTTAACCGCTCCAGGGAGCACATCCAAAATAGCCTCTTTCTTAGCTTGAGCAGCATGCTCCTTAATCAATGGAGTTGTCGCTTGATAAACAAAACTCAAGACTAGAGCTGAAATAATCATAATCAAAGTCAATACAACTATTAACTTGATATCTATCTTCTCTTTACCCATTTATCTTCACCTCGCCAAAAGCCCTTGGTAAAGTATACTTATCAATAATTGGTACAAACATGTTCATTAATAATATAGAGTATAATACCCCTTCAGGAAGACCACCATAAACTCTGATAATTACCAATAAGACTCCACAACCAATACCAAAAATCCATCTTCCCTTCTTAGTTACAGGAGTAGTTACCATATCAGTAGCCATGAAAAATGCTCCTAACATAAGTCCTCCTGCTAAGATATGAAATACAGGTCCACCTTTACCAACAAAAGTAGTTAATAAAGCTACTGTTCCCAAATAACCTGCCGGAACTCTCCAATCAATATAACCTTTATAGAGAAGATACAATCCACCTAAAATAATCGCTGCAGCCGAGGTCTCACCTAAAGACCCTCCAACTCTACCTAAAAATAGATCTCTAAAGGCAATATTAGCAGGGTTTTCTGTACCCAAAGGTGTTGCACTAGAGGTTACATCAATCAATTTCCAAGTAGTCATTGCTACTGGGAAACTAGCTAATAAGAAAGCACGACCTACCAAAGCAGGATTAAAGAAATTATATCCTAACCCCCCAAAGACTTGCTTTCCAAGTGCAATGGCTATAATACTTCCTACCATAGCCATCCAGATTGGTAACTCTGGTGGTAAAGTCAAAGCCAATAATAGCCCTGTTACTAAAGCACTAAAATCACTGATAGTTACTGATACTCCCCTTAGCTTTTGGAACAAAGCTTCTGTAATAACTGCTGTAATGGAACAAGCTATAATCAACATTAAAGCAGAGATGCCAAAATAGTATATTGCAGTTAAAGTAGTCGGCAACAAAGCCACTACCACGTTGAACATAATATTAGAAGTACTCTCTTTACTTCTGACATGGGGTCCTGACGAAACCGTTAATCGTCTTCTATTACTCATCACTAAGCCTCCAATCATTCACTTTTTCTTAATTCAGCTTTTAAATTCTCTTTTCCTAGTTTAATCCATTGCAAAATCTCAATATTAGCTGGACAGACATAAGTACAAGAACCACATTCAATACAATCAAGAACATGATAATCCTGTAACTCCAAATTCATTTCAGCCTTAGTCAAATTAACTAGAGCTGTCGGCACTAACTTAGCAGGACATGAATCTACACAGCGCGCACACCTAATACACGGTCCTGTTTTGGGATAAGTTCCAACTTCTTCTTTATTTAAGACTAAGACTCCTGAGGTACCCTTAGTAGCAGGGAGTTCTAAATCACTTTGAGCCTGCCCCATCATCGGACCTCCTAAAATCACCTTATCTGGAATTCCTACAAATCCACCAGACTCTTCAATTAACTGACTAAGTGGGGTACCAATCCTAAAGATTAAGTTCTGTGGATTCTTGACTGCCCCTGTTACTGTGACTGTTCTCTCAATCAAAGGCATACCTGCCTTAATTGCATCAGTAATTGCCACTGCTGTACCTATATTATTAACAACTACTCCCACATCAAGAGGTAACCCTCCCGAAGGTACTTCTTGATCTAATATTGCCTTGATTAATTGCTTCTCTCCACCTTGCGGATACTTAACTTCTAAGGGAACAACACTGATGTTGTCTTCTGCTTTGATGGCTTGCTGAATGCTTTCAATTGCATCTGGCTTATTGACCTCAATCCCAATATACCCATCCTTAGCATTAACCATCTTCATCAAAGCCTTCAATCCATAAATAACCTTATCTGCTTGCTCTACCATAGTACGATGGTCAACAGTCAAATAAGGCTCACATTCAGCACCATTTAAGATAACCTTAGCAACCTTCTTACCTGCTGGAATAGATACCTTGACATGAGTTGGGAAGGTAGCCCCTCCTAATCCAACAATCCCTGCTTCTTTAACAATCTCTTTCAATTCTTCAGCAGATAAATCAATTAAGTCCCCTCTAGCTTTAATCGATTCATCCTTTCTGTCTTCAAAATCATTCTTAATTTGAACTGCCAAAGAACCATTGACCTGCTTAACAGCCAAAACCTCTCCTGATACACTTGCATGTATATCAGCAGAGACAAAACCTGTTGCTTGACCAATCTTCTGACCTAAGTTAACTATATCCCCTTTCTTCACAAGAGGCTTAGCAGGTGCCCCAATATGCTGTTGAAGAGGAATAATAACTTGTTCAGGTTGGCTAGCAAACTTAAAGGCTTTGCCTGCTGTCAACTCTTTATTATACTTTGGATGAATCCCCTGTTCAAAAGTTCTAACCTTCAACCTTTTCACCCCTTTTTTATAATACTTTTAAATTAATAACTTAAAAAATATATAAACAACTCTATAATGAAACAATAAAAAGATAGTGTGATACTTTTTGGAATCTGGAATCAGTAGTCAGGAATCAGTTATAAAGACTGGTTCCAGATTCCTGATTCCCGACACGAAAGTGTCGCTATATATCCATTAATTTTTATTTTAAATTCACATATCTATACCATCAACAAAGATATAATTTTTGGTAATAATGAAATCTTCTGAAATACAATCTCATTAAACTTAGCTTTTATATCAAATTCTATTAATCTTAATATTAAATCTCCTTTTACTTAAAATTAGTTAATTTTATATTAAATTTTTGTAAAGAAAAATTTCATTATACTCTTATATTACAATTTCAGAATAAACAAGTCAAGTATTTGGCTCTTAATTATAATTTTCACAATTTTATGTGATATTTCTCACATTATTTCAGTTTTCCTCCCGTTTACTCCCTTTAAAGCCAATTCCATCTCCTTCACCTTCGGAGCTTTCATATATAATTTCATGCTCTTTTTTATATCATGAAGATAATGAGCATCAGAATTACTAATAAATGAGTAATTATCAATTGTACTAAACTTATCAATCACCTTTGAAATTTTAGTCTTTGAAGAAATTTCAAAGATAGATCCATCTAAATCAGGTGGTATAAATCCTAAATTTGATATAATACTATAATTGGGTTTATCTATATGAGAAGGAATTGCTATCCCTCCTAAATCTTTTACCTCTTTGATTACATCATTAATGCTTAAAGTAGTTGCTGTTAACAGTAATCTCTCTACTCTACCAATATAATCATCACTATGGTCAGTTAATAATTGGGGACCAAAGATCTCCTCATTGTTCTTAAAATCAGGTAAAGAGTCATATACCTTATCTTGCCATAATAAAACCTGTTGTAAGGTATCAAATAAACATATTAGGTGTATCTCCTCAACAGTCTCTACTTCCATTCCAGGAATAATAGTCAAAGGAGTACCCTTAGCCAAATCTAAAGCTACTCCAATATTTTCAGCTGAATTGTGATCAGTAATTGCAATTAAATCTAAGCCTATTTCTAAAGATCGATTAATTATATTCTGCGGAGTCATCAATAAATCACCACAGGGGGATAAGACACTATGAATATGAAAGTCAGCTATAAAAGATTTCATCACTATTTAATTCCTAATTGATACAACTTACCTGCTAATTCATAGGTATCTAATTTGCTACGCAAGAGATTAATCCCTAACTCTTTGGCTTTTTTGATAGTGTCATCATCAATAGAGAAGTTCTCTGTTACTAAAATTCCAGATAACTCTATTAATTGAGCAATAGCTACTATATTCTGATGTCCCTGAATAGTAATCCATAAATTCCCCGAACTACTTCTAGCCATTACATTACTCAATAAATCAGAAGCATATCCTCCTGTCACTTCAATCTCTAAATTCCCCTCTACTACAACCTCAAGATTTAATCTATCAATTACCTCTTTAATCTTCATTATTATCAGCCTCCTCTTGATTTCTCTTCATCACAGGTGGTAGAGCATGAGCTAAAGTTGCCATCTCATCAGCCAAATCAGCTACCTGCTGACGTAGGATAAAGATACAATCAGTTCTACTTGCTAAGCCATTGATAATATCCTCTGCCAGAGTACGACAATCTGGAGCACCACATGCAGCACAATCTAGACCTGGTAAAACCTCTATCTCTTCTTCTAACCTAGTTAATTTAGCCATAGCCACAATTAAATCATCATCCAATGAAGCGATAGACTTCTCTTTAAAAGAATTTTGTAAAGAAAAATCATATTTATTCAAATCCTGTGCAATAAGTTTAATACCCTTTCTAGTTAGATTATGAATATTGAATTCAGCTAAAAAAGGATTCTTAACATTAAACACACCGCCAACACAGCCTGGTTGACAAGCTACCATCTCAAAATATCTGATATGGGCAAGGTCTCCCCTATCTAACTCTTCTAAAACACTCATTACATTATGAATTCCTGACACTGAAACAGTATTTATATCTTCTAAGAGATTTGCTTCTCCTCCACCACTTGCCCAACTAATTCCAAAATAAGGTATATCATAACCCTCTATCTCACAAGAATCATCTAAATTATCAACACGTTTTATCAACTCATGATAGATAGTATCTACTGCTATAGCTCCATCTAGATAACTCTCTTCCATCCCTAAAGGATTATTTACTGTAGTCATCTTAGCAGGACAAGGAGTGATAAAGAAAATACCTATCTCCTCATCATCAGCCCCAAGCTCTGACTTGATAAATTCTCGTGCTCTCTGGGCTATAATCTCCACAGGTGATTTGAACGGAGCTAAATAACCTAACAATTCTGGATAAAGAAGTTGTATCAAGCGCACTACTGCAGGGCATGATGAAGAAATCAAAGTTCTATCATTATCGATTATATACTTCCTAGTAATTTGAGTTAGGGCTTCAGCACCCAATGCTACATCCCAAATTTGAAAAAAACCTAGATCTTTAAGAGCCAATATCACTTTAGCAGGATTTATATTCTGGGTAAATTGCCCATAAAAACTAGGAGGAACTAAAGCAACAGGATATTTATACCCTTTCAAATCTATCAAACCATCAGTAGCTCCGTACTTAGCATGATATTCACAACTTCTAATACACTCTCCACAATCTATACAATATTCTTCCTTTATCTTTGCTTGGCCTTGATGAACCCTAATAGCATTTGTGGGACAGTTTTTAACACAATTGGTACATCCCTTGCATTTATCTGTCTTTAACAGCACAGAATGAATATTACTCACTGGAATCACCACTCTCTCTAAGATAAATCCTTGCCTCTATCTCAGTTCCTTTGCCAACCTCCGTTTCTACATGTAATTCATCAGAATAACGCTTAATATTACAAAGCCCCATTCCTGCTCCAAACCCCATCTCTCTTGCTTTTTGGTTTGCTGTTGAATATCCTGGTTGAAAAGCCTTTTCTATATCAGCAATTCCAGGTCCCTTATCAGAAGCGATTACTCTAACCTCAGAAGGGCTAACCTCTGCTTTTAAACTCCCACCATGAGTATGAATAATGATATTAATCTCTAATTCATAAGTGGCAATAGCTATTTTTCTTATCGTTTGACCAGAAATACCCAATTTATGGAGAAGACTCTTTAACCTACTAGAAGCCTCTCCTCCAACAGAGAAATTACCAGCTTCCACTTCACAGTTTAAAATAACCTGCCTAATCTCATCTTTTTGCAAATTAATCCCTCCATAATAGCTTGTCTGATTTCTATTTTAATTTCGCCAATTTTTCTGCTCTCAATCCAGCAGAATATAATAGACCACAGGCTTGGTATAGAGGCTTATCAGTCTTCATCAAAGGAATACCTCGATCTTTAGCTAGCTCTATTGTCTCTACCGGTGGTTGCTTACCTCTTACAAAAACAATTAAAGATAAATCAGTCATCTCAGCAGTCCTAATCACCTGCGGATTGGTTAGACCTGTTAATAGAACAGTATTTTCTTTAGAAAAAGCCAATACATCACTCATTAAATCGGCTCCACATCCACTTATTAATTCTAAATCTTCAACTCCCTCGACTATGACTTGAGCAGATAATATCTCTCTAACCTCTTTTAATTTCATTATTATTCTTATCCTCCTTATAGAGTCAAACTTAATTTAGTAAGAACTTTATTATGGATTTTCTCAGACCTAAAATCAAATAATTTGTAGACATTAAGTATTTAACTAATAAATTAAAAAATACCTGTTCCCTGCATTATATTAGTTATATCAACAAACTAGAAGAGACAGGACAGTTAAAAGATTGGCTCTTCCACAACTTTTGTAAAAATTAGATTAATAACAGGTAATAAAGTACAAGAAATCGGTTATCAGGAATCTAGAATCAGTATAATTCACAGGTTTCTAACTTCTGATTCCTGATTCTTAAAATTATACCTTTAGCTATAATTAGTGTTAATCACCAAGTTCGTTGTTAAAGCAAAATATTTATTAATATAATTATATCACCAATCATATTGAAATTAAATCCTTTATATAAAGACCAAGAGATGAAAATAATATAATAGAGAGATTACAACACTTTAAGTTATTTGGTAGACAAGTGTCTTAATACCCCAATTATTGCTACTAATCCCTCATCAATGAAATAATTTAATATTGGTCAGATAATATGATTAGAATCCTTTACAAAAAAATCATTAGACCCACAATAATTGTGGGTCTATAGATAAACAACTTTAGAATGTAATTTAAATATCCTAATAATTTAATACCTTTAAGTTCTTAACTAAAAACCTTAAAAGATAACTTTCAGCAACGAA
>NZ_JBSQYM010000131.1:0-18289 GCF_055140805.1 Orenia sp. | reverse complement strand
TTTCATTATTTCTGACTTCATAATTTACAATATTATATAATTTAGTAGTATGCCAACTTAATTCTTTAATTATCTCTAATTGCTTGTCATTAAATTTAGGTTTAAACTTAAAAGCTAATCTCATAGTTTCACCTCCTTTACATTGTTATCTGTGTATTTATTATAACATAACATTGACACATAGTCAACTATGTAATATAATTATTTTAGGAGGTGCTTAATATGGCTAGAAAAAATATTAATACTACATTAAAAGAAGAACTATACAAAAAGATTAAGGTATTAGCTATTAAATTAGACAAAAATGCTAATGACTTACTAGAGGAAGGTATGGAATATATCCTTGAAAAATACAAAGACAACTAAGCATAGCAAATACAACATTAATCATCATATTGTCTTTTGTCCCAAGTATAGACACCATATCTTTAAAGATAAGTTAGAATCGGAATTGTTAAGTTGTTTTAGAAAGATTTGTAGCAATTATGGGTATGAACTTATTGAACAAGAAATAATGCCAGACCACGCACATTTATTTATCTCTGCTCCACCAACTGTTGCACCAGTAGATATAGTTAGGAAATTAAAAAGTATATCTGCTAATCATATATTTAAAACTTTTCCTAATTTGAAGAAAGCCAAGTTTTGGGGTAGTGACTGAATTTGTACGAAGAGTTTTTATACTTAAAAACTCGTAGGGTTTATGGAGTAGAGGATATTATATTGGTACAGCTGGAAGTGTATCTTCTGAAACTATCCAAAAGTATATCCAAAATCAAAAGAATATTTAATTTAAAGGTATCGAACCTTAAAATTAAAAGGCTCATTCATCCCCTAAGACAAGCATAAGGGGTTTTCTGAGCCTTTCCTATAAAAATATTAAGATTTAATGTTTTTCAACTTAACTATCAACTATATATCGTGAACTAATAAGAAGGAGTGGTTATCAATGACAGGAGTTGTTTTTTCTGCGTTAACACCCCATCCGCCGATATTAATTCCTGAGATTGGTGGAGATGATGTTCAGCAGATTACTAAGACTCAAGATAGTGTTAGAAAGTTTGCTCAAGAGGTTAAAGATATTAATCCTGATATAATAGTTACTATCAGCCCCCATGGCTCGGTATTTTCTGATGCAGTTAGCATTTTGAGTGCAGAGAATTTATCAGGTAATTTTGGTGATTTTGGACGTGAAGATATAAAGCTTAGTTATCATTTAGCTGAAAAGTTTACTAGTGAGTTAGCTATAGCTGCAAATAAGAATCAGATTACTACGGCAAGAATTGATAAAGCTACAGCTAGAAAGTTAGAAGTTAAGATGGAATTGGATCATGGTGTTCTAGTACCCATGTATTATCTCAATGAGGTGGGTATAAATAAGCCTATAGTTCCAGTTACTATTGGGATGTTATCCTATGAAGAGTTATATACCTTTGGCAAGATAATTCAGCTAGTAGCAGAGAGATTAGAATATAAAGTAGCTGTCATAGCCAGTGGAGACCTATCACACCGTTTAACAACTACTGCACCAGCAGGTTATGATCCTAAAGCTAAGGATTTTGATAAGCGGGTAGTTCATTATCTAGATGCTTTAGAGGTTGAGAATATCTTTGAGATGGATAATCAACTGATTCAACGGGCAGGAGAATGTGGATTACGCCCCTTAACTATGATGTTGGGGGCAATGGATCGCTTAGATGTGGAGGGTGGAGTCTTATCTTATGAAGGCCCTTTTGGCGTAGGATATGCAGTAGCCACCTATCATGTTAAAGGGAAGAAAGAGGAAGTTGGGTTGTTAGATAAATTACATAAAAGAAAGCAGGATAGATTATCACAAATTAGAAGTAATGAAAGTGAAATTGTCAAGTTAGCCAGAAAGTCTGTAGAAGAGTATATCAAGAATAGAGAAGTTATAGATCCACCAGCTCAGCTTGATCCTCAGTTAGCTGGAAGAGGTGGAGTATTTGTTTCAATTAAAAAGAATGGAAATTTGCGAGGATGTATTGGTACTACACAAGCTACTAAGGCTAATTTAGCCTATGAAATTATTTATAATGCTCTTGGAGCTGCCTTTGAAGATCCAAGGTTTGAACCAGTCAATCTTAATGAAATAGATGAGTTAACCTATTCTGTAGATGTTTTGGGAGAAGCAGAGAGCATAGCTAGTATTGAAGAACTAAATCCTGCTAAATATGGAGTTATTGTTAGACAGGATGAAAGAGCCGGATTATTATTACCAGATTTAGAAGGTGTAGATACTGCTAAAAAGCAAGTAGAGATAGCTAAAAGAAAAGCTGGTATTTCAATAGAAGAGGAAGATATAGAGTTAATGAGATTTGAAGTGAAAAGATACATATAAACTAATAATTAATAGTGTGAGTGGCAGTGTGGGTGTGAGTAAGGTCAAAAGCATTTAAAATAATTCAATTCATAATCTCTAACAGTATTTATATATTTTTTTCTCACACTGACTACTTACACTGATACTAAGCTAGAAAGTTTGCCGCTTTCTAGCTTTGATTTACCTTAAAAAGGCCATTTATCAAAAGAGAATAGATATAAACTTAAACTGGCTTGGTAAGTGGCTTGAAAGATAACTGAAGTCACTAGTGAGTCGGTCTTTTCATATAAATAGGTAGTTATGATTGCCACTAAAAGATGAATAACAATTGTTATCAATCTTAAGTCCAAATAGCTAAGGGCATAGTATAAAGTGTTGAGTGTAAACCCTATAATTATTCCATACTCCTTTTTAAAGTGATAATAAATGAATCCGCGATAGAGCAATTCTTTACTAAAGGCTGGAATCAGATAACAGATAAATAGGATGATGAAGTAAATTATACTCAACCTAAAGTCTTCTCCATTATTTATACTGACTATGGAGCCAAGTTTTAAATGTTGATCAGATAAATTAATTATGATTATGCCAAACCAGAAGAAAGAGCTCAACTTTAGACCTAATCTACTATTTTCAATAAAATTTTTAAAGTTAATTCCTATCTCTTGAAAGGATAGCTCATAAACCATAGTAGTGTAATATAGTAAAAAGGAGATAAAGAAGCTACTTCCTATAAACTTAAAGATCATTATATAAAAATTATCTATATAGGGGATATCAAAGGATACATATAATTGAAAGAATAAAATTAGGAAGTGGATTAAATACCAGATTAACTGGGCCTTTATAATCTCTTTTAGGTATAAGTATTTATTCTGATTCTCATTATCTTCAGTAGATTGACGATCTTCTTTGGACATGTTTTATCCCCCTAATTATGATATTATTATGATATCTATTCGCTATATGTAAAAAATTTCCTGCTAAATTCTTATATTGACATTTGAATTAGATAATATTAATTGCTAATAGGTTAAATTTTTGTTAGAATATCTTTAAATAAGAGAATTCTATAAGGAGGAGAGAAGATGAGAAGTAAGCATGTAACTAAAAAGATTGATAAAGCACCACAGAGATCCCTATTTAAAGCTATGGGGTTAACTGATGAAGAACTGGATCAGCCATTGGTAGGAGTTTGTAATTCAGTAAATGAATTGATTCCAGGCCATACTGACTTAGATAAGATAGCTGATGCAGCTAAAGCAGGGATTAGAATGGCTGGAGGAACCCCTTTAGAATTTGGAGCAATCGGTGTTTGTGATGGAATAGCAATGGGACATGAAGGGATGCATTACTCTTTAGCAAGTAGAGAAATTATAGCAGACTCGGTAGAGACTATGGCAAGAGCTCATGCCTTAGATGCTTTAGTTTTAATTCCTAACTGTGACAAGATTGTTCCAGGAATGTTAATGGCAGCTGCTAGATTAAATATTCCAACGGTAGTAGTTAGTGGTGGAGCAATGTTAGCAGGAAGACATAAAGGAAAAGATATCGATTTAAATACAGTATTTGAAAGTGTAGCATCATATAAAGTAGATAAGATATCGGAAGCAGAGTTATTGGAAGTAGAGAATAGTGCATGTCAGACCTGTGGTTCTTGTTCTGGGATGTTTACAGCAAACTCTATGAATTGTTTAACAGAAATTCTAGGGTTAGGTCTACCTGGTAATGGTACAATCCCTGCAGTGTATGCAGATAGGATCAGATTAGCAAAATATGCTGGTATTCAAGTAATGGAGATGTTTGAAAAGGGTATCAGACCTTTAGATATGTTAACAGAAAAATCCTTTGAGAATGCTCTAAAGGTAGATATGGCTTTAGGATGTTCAACTAATACAGCTTTACATTTACCAGCTATTGCTTATGAAGCAGGAATTGAACTTGATTTAGAATTAATCAACAAATATAAAAAGGAAGTTCCCCATATCTGTAGCTTAGCACCAGCAGGAAGCCATCATATTCAAGATTTACATGAGGCAGGAGGAATCCCAGCGGTAATGAAGGTCTTAAGTGAGGAGGGAATCCTTAATGAAGATTTAATTACTGTAACAGGAAAGACTATTAAAGAGAACTTAGCAAATGCTAGAGTCTTAGATAAAGATGTAATTAGAGACTTTGCTACTGCTTATCATGCTGAAGGTGGATTATCATTCTTAAAGGGTAATTTAGCTCCAGATGGTTCTGTAGTTAAGCAAGCTGCAGTAGCAGATGAGATGTTAGTTCATGAAGGACCAGCAAGGGTATTTGATGCTGAGCAAGATGCAGTTGCAGCTATTCATAATGGAAATATTAATCCGGGAGATGTAGTTGTAATCAGATATGAAGGTCCTAAGGGTGGACCAGGGATGAGAGAAATGTTGACCCCTACCTCAGCAATTGCAGGTGTTGGTTTAGATAAAGAGGTAGCCTTAATTACTGATGGACGTTTCTCAGGAGCTACTAGAGGAGCTGCTATTGGTCACGTCTCACCAGAAGCGATGGAAGGTGGACCAATGGCTATTGTTGAAGAAGGAGATATTATTCAGATAGATATCCCTAATGGAAAATTAGATATTAAGTTAAGTGATGAAGAGATTCAAGCTAGATTAGCCAAGTGGGAAGCGCCAGAGCCTAAGATTAAGACTGGATACTTATCCCGTTATGCTAGATTGGTTACGTCAGCTAGCACAGGTGCAGTGTTTAAATAAAAAAGGCCCTTAAGGGCCTTTTTTATTTAAACTACTATATTAAATCTGGAATCTATCAATTTATATCAGGTTATTTCTATTTAAAATAATTCTGCTAAATACTATATTGACAAATCTTTAGGTAAATGATAAACTTTATTTTAAAAATCTAGTAATATAAAATAATTATTCTAAAATTTATAATATTCTAAGGTGGTATTAGCAATGTATAAAAAATCCTTTAAAGTTGCATTAGCGGTAGTTTTATCTATTAGTGTAGGAAAATTATTAAATATTGAGTCGCCCTTTTATGCTGCTATAGCCTCTGTTATCACAATAGGAACTGGATTTGGTGATAGTCTAGAATCTGCTAAAAATAGAATGGTTGGAACCTTTATAGGTGCAATTATAGGGATAATCTTTGCAACCTTAGATCAAGGTAATATAATATTATGTGGAATTGGTATTTTTATAACTGTATTAGTATGTCAGAGATTCAATTGTAGTAAATCTATTAATATAGCTTGTATAGTCTTTATAGCTATAATGGTGAATTTATATGATTATGTAACCCCTTTTTACTATAGTATCTATAGGTTGGCAGATACTTTATTGGGAGTTACAATATCTACTTTAATAAATTATGTGCTCTTTATCCATAGAGGTTTAAAAACAGATAGTGATATTTCCTTGAAGGGATAGAGAATAAACCTCTTGACAAATATAGATAACTAACATATACTATCTATTAAACAACATACATTCTTTAAAGGTTATGATAGGGAGGGAAATAATTTTTAGGATTACAGAGAGTCGGGGTAGCTGAGAGCCGATATCTGAAGGATTATTTTTGTAGCCCTTGAACTGCAAAATTGAAAGGAAATTCTAAGTAGGTTTTGCCGGAATCCTGATTTTTAGGAGACAGCATCCGTTATCATATGCTGGAGTATAAATTGTACTAGATTATTTAGTATGAGAGTACTTATTGAGACTACTATTTTTAAGATAGTGGTGAATTTGGGTGGTACCACGTGAGAAGACCTCTCGTCCCAATTAATGGAGATAATCCATTGATTGAGATGAGGGGTTTTTTATATTATATGATAAAAAATAAAATGGTTAGTAGTTAGTAGAGTAGTGTTAACCACTTATAAAAAATGAGTAGAGAGTAGGAAGGAGTTGCTAATAAGGATAGTATAGTTTTTGCTTTAGCAGGTGATGGAAGCTAAGCTTTCAGATGAATGTCCAAGAGTTAGCCACAGTAGCTAAGAATAAACTACCATTAAATATTGCCATCTTTAATAATGGATATTTAGGGATGGTAAGGCAGTGGCAAGAGATGTTCTTTGCCAGAAGAACATTGCTCAGTGACAACACCTGAGTTTGTTAAATTGGTAGAAGTTGAGGAATAATGAAGTGTACATTTTCAGTGTTAGTAGCTAATGAGTTTGGAGTCTTAGCTAGAATAGGTTTTAATATTGAGAGTTTATCAGTTGCTAAGACAGATAATGGTGATATATCTAGGATAACTTTAGTAGTAGAAGGAAATGATAGATTTTTAGAACAGTTGACTAAACAATTAAATAAGTTGATTGTTGTCCATAAGGTCAGTGATTTGACTAAAGAATCAGTTGTTAGTAGAAGTTTGGCTCTAATTAAGGTCAAAGCAACTGCAACAACTCGATCTGAGATTATGCAGATTGTAGATATCTTTAGAGGAAAGATTGTAGATGTAGCTTCTAATTCAATTATGGTTGAAATCACTGGTAATGAAGATGAGATTACTGCAATTGAAGAGTTATTAAGACCTTTTGGGATTAAAGAGCTAGTTAGAACTGGTAAGATAGCAATGGCAAGAGGCAAGAAATAATTGATAAGATTAAAGCAAGGCTTAATGAGGATTAAGAACTTTTCAAGTAATATGCATTGAGCAGTAGGAGTTAGGATTTAGCTAACCCCTAACTCCTAACTTTCAAAGCATTGTAATGTCTATTAATAATGTTATGCTTATCTTAACTTGGTATAATGGGATAGTTTCTTTTATTAAGATATCATAGATATTTTTCTAATAAATGCCTTGACAAAGGTTAGAAAGTACACTATACTAATTACTAATAAAACACAATATAAAAAAAGCAAAGAAAGGGAATGAAGTAATGGAGTAGATTACAGAGAATCGGGATAGCTGAGAACCGATATCTAGGAAATTATTTCTCTCACCCTAGAGCTGTAAAATTGAACAGAATTACTTAAAAAATTCTTGACAATGAATTAAGTATAATTTATAATTTATAACAAGAATTGAAGATTTAGCAAAAAAGCTAGGAAAGGGAAAGTAAATAGTGTATTAGCTATTAGAGCGAACTGGGTTAGGTGGGAGCCAGGATAGGATATACTTTTGAAAATCACCCTGGAGCTGCAAGCTGAAAGGTAATTCCAAGTAAGTTTTGCCGGAGTCCTAAATTATTTAGGAAACAGCATCCGTTATCATGTGCTGGAGTATGGAACATACTTTTGGTATGTAAGTACTTATTGAGATTACTATTGTGAGATAGTAATGAATTTGGGTGGTACCGCGCGAGTCAAAACCTCTCGTCCCAATTAATAGAGTTAGTCTGTTGATTGAGATGAGGGGTTTTTTGTATATAACTTACTAGCTAGAGTTAAATAGATAGTAAAGAGGGATTAATAGAAGAGATAGAATATAAGTAGTGATAGATGAAAAGTGAGTAGAAATAATAGTAGAGTATATAGTAGTAGATAAGGTCTGGCTTAAAAGCTATTAGTAATAGTATTTTAGTCTGAGTAATAGATTATAAAAGTAGTTAGTAGCAAGGAGAATAATAGCATAAATTACCTAGGGACGAGTATACCCAGAAACGATTGGTAATTTATTCAAACTCCAAGTTGCTATACTTGGGGTTTTTTACTAACTAAAATTATTTGAGTTAAAAAGATTATAATCATCAATCTTATTTTAGCTCTAAATTAAGTAGGAGAGAAGTAATCATAAAGGAGTGATTTAGAGTGGGATCATTAACAGGAGCTCAAATCTTTGTAGAGTCCCTTTATAAAGAAGGGGTAGAGACGATTTTTGGTTATCCTGGTGGAGCAGTCTTACCTATTTATGATGTTTTATATGATGCTAAGTTTGAACATATAATGCCTCATCATGAACAAGGGGGTATCCATGCAGCAGATGGCTATGCTCGTTCTAGTGGTAAAGTGGGGGTCTGTATTGCCACTTCTGGTCCAGGAGCAACCAATTTAGTAACGGGATTAGCTACAGCTTATATGGACTCTGTACCAATTGTTGCTTTTACTGGTCAGGTACCTAGAGCGATGTTAGGAACTGATGCCTTTCAAGAAGCAGATATTACAGGGATTACAACACCAATTACTAAGCATAATTACTTAGTTCAAGATGTTAAAGAGTTATCCAGAATTATTAAAGAGGCCTTCCATATTGCTAGAACTGGAAGACCAGGACCTGTTTTAATAGATATACCAAAAGATGTTTTACAAGAAGAGGCAGAGTTTGTATATCCAGATAATATTAACCTACCAGGTTATAAGCCAAATTATGATGGACATGAGTTACAGATTAAAGAGGCAGCCAAGGCAATCAATCAATCCAAGAACCCAGTCATTTATTCTGGTGGAGGTGTTATCATCTCAGAAGCAAGTAATGAACTACGCAAGCTGTCTAAGAAAGGGAATATTCCAGTGACTACTACCTTAACAGGGCTTGGAGCCTTTAACGAAAGAGATAAATTAAGTTTAGGAATGCTAGGAATGCATGGTACTACTGAAGCGAATCTGGCTATATCTAATGCAGATTTATTGATAGCAATTGGAGCAAGGTTTGATGATAGGGTTACAGGAAGGCTTGATAGTTTTGCTAAAGATGCTAAGGTCATTCATATCGATATTGATCCAGCCGAGGTAGGTAAGAGAAAAATTGTTGATATTCCTATAGTTGGAGATGTTAAGAGGATACTGACTGTCCTAAATAAGATGGTTGATAAGAAGGATAGAAAGAAATGGTTAGCGTTAATTGACAATTGGCGTAAGTTAGATGAAATGAGCCATGCTAAGAAGGATAAGAAGAAGTTATCTCCTAAGGAGATTATTGAGGCAATAGATGAGTTAACCAAGGGTGAAGCCTTAATCACTACTGAAGTAGGGCAACATCAGATGTGGGCAGCTCAATTCTATAAATATACTAAGCCTAGAAGCTTTATGACCTCTGGAGGTTTGGGAACGATGGGATATGGCTTCCCTGCTGCTGTAGGAGTCCAAAGCTTTCAGATGAATGTCCAAGAGTTAGCCACAGTAGCTAAGAATAAACTACCATTAAATATTGCCATCTTTAATAATGGATATTTAGGGATGGTAAGACAGTGGCAAGAGATGTTCTATGATAGAAGATATTCCTCAGTCTGTTTGAAGATGCAGGAGAGCTGTCCTCCAGGGTGTTCTTCACCAGGTGATCATTGTCCAGTGACAACACCTGACTTTGTTAAATTGGCAGAAGCTTATGGAATTAAGGCTAAGAGAATAACAAAGGCAGAAGAGATAAGACCAGCATTAGAGGAAGCAATCAATAGCCCTCAACCTTACTTACTAGACTTTATTATAGAAGAGGAAGAGAATGTATTCCCGATGGTACCACCAGGTGGTAGCTTAGATAATATGGTCTTAAAGGAGGAGGAATAATGAAGCATACAGTTTCAGTGTTAGTAGCTAATGAGTCTGGAGTCTTAGCTAGAATAGCTAGCTTATTTAGTAGAAGAGGCTTTAATATTGAGAGTTTATCTGTTGGTAGGACAGATAATGATGATATATCTAGGATCACCTTAGTAGTAGAAGGAAATGATAGAGTTTTAGAACAGTTGACTAAACAATTAAATAAGCTAATTGTTGTCTATAAAATCAGTGATTTAACCCAAGAGTCAGTTGTCGGTAGGGGGTTAGCCTTAATTAAGGTTAAAGCTACTGCAACAACTAGATCTGAGATTATGCAGATAGTAGATATCTTTAGAGGAAAGATTGTAGATGTATCTACAGATTCAGTTATGGTTGAAATTACTGGTGATGAAGATAAGATTACTGCAATTGAAGAGTTATTAAGACCATTTGGAATTAAAGAGCTAGTTAGAACTGGTAAGATAGCCATGGCGAGAGGGAAGAAGTAAATCAGTTGATAGAGTATAGTTGACAGTTGATAGTTCAGTTCAAAAGTTTTAAAAATCATTAAAATGATTTTTAAATTATTGATATATAATAGAGAATTAGATATATAAATTTAAATATATGTTTATTTATAAACAATATATAGATAAAGGTTGGTGGTTTACTCTGTGTAGTTTTTATGATTTTAACTATACACTATACACTATCAACTATAAACTAAAAATTTGAGGAGATGAGAAGAATGGTAAAAATGTATTATAATGAAGATGCTGATTTAAAAGTTTTAGAAGGAAAGAAGATTGCGGTTATTGGTTATGGTAGCCAAGGTCATGCTCAAGCTCAGAATATGAGAGATGCTGGACTAGATGTAATCATTGGTCAAAGAAAAGGTGGAGCTAGTTACGAGAAAGCAGTAGCAGATGGATTTGAAGTAGTGACAGCTGCAGAGGCTGCAAAAGCAGCAGATGTAATTCAAGTTTTACTGCCAGATGAAATTCAAAAGAAGGTTTATTACAATGATATTGAACCAAATTTAGAGGCTGGTAATGCTTTAGTATTTTCTCATGGATTTAATATTCACTATGGTCAAATCGTACCACCTGCAGATGTAGATGTATATATGGTTGCTCCTAAAGGTCCAGGACACTTAGTAAGAAGAGTTTATACTGAAGGTTTTGGTGTTCCAGCATTGATTGCTATCTATCAAGATGCTACTGGTAATGCTAAGGACTTTGCATTGGCTCATGCTAAAGGTGTAGGTGGTACTAGAGCAGGTGTAATTGAGACTACATTTAAAGAAGAGACTGAAACAGATTTATTCGGTGAGCAAGCAGTATTATGTGGTGGAGTAACTGAGCTTATTAGATCTGGATTTGAAACTTTAGTAGATGCTGGTTATAAGCCTGAAATTGCTTACTTTGAATGTTTACATGAGATGAAATTAATCGTTGACTTGATTTATGAGGGTGGTATTGCTAATATGAGAGATTCAATCTCTGATACTGCTGAATATGGAGATTTAATTGCTGGAAAGCAGGTTATCAATGATAAATCAAGAGAGGCTATGAAGAAATTACTTACTGATATTCAAGAGGGAGAATTTGCTAAACAATGGCTACTTGAGAATCAAGTTGGTCGTCCAGGATATAATAGAAAGAAAGCTATCGATGAGGATCATTTAATTGAGAAGGTTGGAGCAGAGTTAAGATCTAAAATGAATTATCTTGATTAATTTTTAGTGTGAGTAGCGAGTGTGGGTGTGAATTTAGTATAAATATATTCATCTAACTTTGTAATATGATTTAGGAATCTGTTGTCAGGAATCAGTAAACTGTATTTAACAGGAGGCTGATTCCCGATAACTAAAATATTACTTGAATTATTAAATTTTATTTTATAGTTTGAATATTTTATGCTCACACTCATCACACACACTCACACAAAATAGAGTGAGGTGAGTTTTATGGCTATTAAAATCTTTGATACTACTTTGCGTGATGGTGAGCAGTCACCAGGAGTCAGTTTGAGTGTTAAGGAGAAGTTGGAGATTGCTAAGCAGTTGGCAAAGTTAGAGGTAGATGTGATTGAAGCGGGATTCCCTATTGCTTCAGAAGGAGACTTTAAGGGAGTTCAGAAGATAGCCCAAGAAGTTAAAGGTCCAGTAATTGCTGGATTAGCTAGAGCCACTAAGCAGGATATTGATAGAGCTGGAGAAGCACTTAAGGATGCACAAAAGCCAAGAATTCATACCTTTATAGCTACTTCACCTGTTCATATGAAGTATAAATTACAGAAATCACCACAAGAGGTTTTGGAGAGTGCTGTTGAAGCTGTAAAGTATGCCAAGACATATACTGATGATGTGGAGTTTTCAGCAGAGGATGCTTTTAGAAGTGATAAGGATTTCTTGTGTGAGGTCTTTGAAGCAGTAATTGCTGCTGGAGCAACTACAATTAATATTCCAGATACAGTAGGTTATGCTACTCCTTTAGAATTTGGTGGACTTATAAAATATATTAAAGATAATGTAGCTAATATTGATCAAGCTGTAATTAGTGTTCATTGCCATAATGATTTAGGTTTGGCAGTTGCAAACTCATTAGCAGCTATTGAGAATGGAGCTAAGCAGATTGAATGTGCTGTAAATGGTATTGGTGAAAGAGCAGGTAATACTGCCTTAGAAGAGGTTGCTTTAGCGCTGAATACCCGTTATGATTACTTTGATAAACAGAGTAATTTAAATTTGAAAGAGATTGCTCGTACCAGTAGGTTGGTTAGCCATCTAACTGGTATGGAGATTCAACCCAATAAAGCCATTGTTGGTAAGAATGCCTTTGCTCACGAATCTGGTATTCACCAAGATGGTGTAATTAAAGAGAGAACCACTTATGAAATTATGGATGCAACAACTATTGGATTAGAGGAGAATAAAATTGTTCTTGGAAAGCACTCAGGACGCCATGCCTTTAGACAGAAGCTAGAGGAATTGGGCTATGAATTGAGTCAGGAAGAATTAAATTCTGCCTTCAAAAAATTCAAAGATTTAGCAGATAAGAAAAAAGAGATTACTGGTTTTGATTTAGAAGCTATTATGGAAGATGAAATCAGCCAAGTTGATCAAGTTTATCAGATAAATCTTCTACAAGTAACAAGTAGTCCTGGTCTAGCTACTGCTACAGTTCAGCTAGAAAAGGATGAAGAGAAGATTAATGAGAGTGCTTGTTCTGAAGGTGGACCAATTGATGCTATCTATGAGGCGATGAATCGGATAACAGGTCTAAATTGTAAGCTGGCTGATTATCAGATAGATTCGGTAACTAGTGGTAAGGATGCTTTAGGTGAGGTAATTGTTAAGTTAGAACATCAAGATAAGCTGTATGTTGGTAGAGGTATTAGTACAGATATAATTGAAGCTAGTGCTAGAGCTTATAATAATGCGATGAATAAAATATTATCGAAAAACTGAATGTACAGTTGATAGTTGACAATTGACAGTTAAGTTCAAAACCATTTAAAACATAAGGTTTTAATATTTTAACTGTAAACTGTATACTGTAAACTGTCAACTAAATAAGTTGAGGAGGCGAGAAGTTATGGGAATGACAATGGTAGAGAAGATATTAGCAGCTCATGCTGGTAAAGATAAAGTAAAACCTGGAGAGTTGGTAAATGCAAAGTTAGATTTGGTTTTAGGAAATGATGTAACTACTCCAGTAGCAGTTAAGGAGTTTAAGAAGATAGGTATTGAAAATGTTTTTGATAAAGAGAGAATAGCAATTGTGCCAGATCATTTTGTTCCTAATAAAGATATCAATTCAGCAGAACAGGTGAAGATGATTAGAGAATTTGCTAATGAAAAAGAGATTAAGAACTTCTTTGAATTAGGAGAGATGGGAATTGAACACTGCTTATTACCTGAAAAAGGTTTAGTTGTTCCCGGAGATATTGTTATTGGTGCAGATTCACATACATGTACTTATGGTGCTTTAGGTGCTTTAGCTACAGGAATTGGAAGTACTGATATGGCAGCGGGTATGGCTACAGGTGAAGCATGGTTTAAGGTTCCAGAGACTATCAAGTTTGTTTATAAAGGTGAACTACAAAAATGGGTTAGTGGTAAGGACTTAATCCTTTATACAATCGGTGATATTGGTGTAGATGGTGCTTTATATAAAGCTATGGAATTTACAGGGCCAGTAATTGAAAACTTGTCTATGGATAATAGATTTACTATGTCCAATATGGCTATCGAAGCTGGTGGAAAGTGTGGATTGATCGAAGCTGATGAGATTACTTTAGAGTATGTTAAAGATAGAGCTCAACGTGAGTGGACAGTATATAAGAGTGATGAAGATGCAGAGTATGCTCAAGTCATCGAGTATGATGTGACAAATATCGAGCCTCAAGTAGCTTTCCCTCATTTACCAGAGAATACAAGAGGAATCAGTGAAGTAGGAGATATTAAGATTGACCAATCTGTAATCGGTTCTTGTACTAATGGAAGAATTGAAGATTTAAGAGTTGCTGCAGAGATCTTAAAAGGTAAGAAGAAGGCTGATCATGTAAGATTAATTATCTTCCCTGGTACTCAAGAGATTTATAAGCAAGCAATGAAAGAAGGATTAATCGAAATCTTTATCGATGCTGGAGCAGCTGTAAGTACTCCAACTTGTGGACCTTGTTTAGGAGGCCATATGGGTATCTTAGCTAAAGGTGAAAGATCAATTGCTACAACCAATCGTAACTTTGTTGGTCGTATGGGTCACCCTGAGAGTGAAGTTTACTTATCAAATCCAGCAGTAGCAGCAGCTTCTGCAATTGCAGGTAAGATTGTTAGTCCAGAAGAAGTTCTTTAAAAAGCAGTGAGTAGTGACGAGTGATGAGCAACGAGACACAGACATTGACACTCGCACTGACAAAATAAAAATTTATTGAAGTATCAGAGGAGGAAAGTAGAATTATGGAGATTAAAGGTAAAGTGTGGAAGTATGGTAATGATGTAGATACAGATGTAATTATTCCAGCTAGATATTTAAATACATCAGATCCTAAGAAATTGGCTGAACATTGTATGGAGGATATTGATGATACTTTTGCTGCTAATGTAGAGCAAGGTGATATTATTGTAGCTGAAGATAATTTTGGTTGTGGAAGCTCCCGTGAGCATGCTCCAATCTCAATTAAAGCAGCAGGAGTATCAGCAGTAATTGCGAACTCTTTTGCTCGTATCTTCTTTAGAAATGCAATCAATATTGGTCTTCCTATCTTAGAATGTCCAGAAGCAGTGGCTGGAATTGATAAGGGAGATGAAGTAGAGATAGATGTGGATTCTGGAGTAATCAAGAATATAACTAAAGGAACTGAGTTCCAAGCTGAACCATTCCCAGCATTTATGCAAGAGATTATTGATGCAGGTGGATTAGTAAATTACGTAAAAGCAAAGGCAAATTAATAATTTGTAGGGGTTGGTTGCGACCAACCCGTACATTTGTATTCAGATATAAGAAAGTTTAAAAAGTATAGAGAAGGAGAGAAGACAATGAGTAAAAAGAGAATAGCTGTAATCGGTGGAGATGGAATCGGTCCAGAGGTAACTAAACAGGGTGTTAAGGTATTAGAGAAGTTAAGTACAATTACAGATTTAGCTTTTGAATTTGAAAACTTTAATGTAGGTGCTGACCATTATTTAGAGACTGGAGATTTAGTAACTGATGAGGTTAAGGCTGACTTAACAAGTTTTGATGCTATCTATCTAGGAGCTGTAGGAGACCCTAGAGTTAAGCCTGGTGTTTTAGAGCATGGAATCTTATTGGATTTACGTTTTTCTTTAGATCAATACATCAACCTTCGTCCAATTAAATTATTAGATTCTAAATTTACTCCATTAAAGGATAAAGGACCTAAAGATATCGATATGATGATTGTTCGTGAGAATACAGAGGGTCTTTATGCTGGAGTAGGTGGTTTCTTTAAGAAAGGAACTAAGGATGAGGTAGCTACTCAAGAGATGATTAATACTTATAAGGGTGTAGAGCGAGTTATCCGTTATGCTTATGAGTATGCTCAAAAGCGTAATAAAGAAAACAAGTTAACTTTATGCGATAAGAGTAATGTATTAACTTATTCTCACGACTTATGGCAGAGAGTATTCAAAGAGGTTGGAGAGAAATATCCTAAGGTAAATCAACATCATATGTTAGTTGATGCTATGACTATGAAGATGGTTAGAAATCCAGAAATCTTTGATGTAGTAGTTACTTGCAACATGTTTGGAGATATTATCACTGACTTAGGTGCAGAGATTCAAGGTGGAATGGGAATGGCTGTATCAGGTAATATCAATCCAGAAGGTGTATCTATGTTTGAGCCAGTTCACGGTTCTGCTCCAGATATTGCAGGTCAAAACAAGGCTAATCCATTAGCAGCATTATTAGCAGCAGCGATGATGGTTGAGGTTTTAGGAAATCCTAAAGAGGCTCAAATGATTCAAAAAGCGATCGATTTATCATTAGCAGAGAATCAAACTACTGTTGATATGGGTGGAAAATTAACTACTGACGGAGTAGGGGATTACATCTGTAGTGTTCTAGGATAGGAGGTGTATATTAATGGTAAAGATTTATGATACTACCTTACGTGACGGAAGTCAAAGAGAGGGTATCTCCTATTCTACAGAAGATAAATTAAATATTACTAAGAAATTAGATGAATTAGGTATTGATTATATAGAAGGTGGTTGGCCTGGTTCCAACCCTAAGGATATTGAGTATTTCAATAAAGTACAGGAGTTAAAGCTTGAAAATGCTAAGATAGCTGCTTTTGGTAGTACCCGCAGAGCCAATATTAAAGCAGAGGAAGATAAGAATTTGAATGCTATTTTAGAGTCTGGAGTCAAAGTTGCTACAATCTTTGGCAAGACATGGGATCTACATGTGACTCAAGCTCTAAAGACTACTTTAGAAGAGAACTTGAATATGATTGAAAGCTCTGTGGCTTATCTGAAGAGTAAAGGCTTAGAGGTCAACTTTGATGCTGAGCATTTCTTTGATGGTTATGAGGCTAATTCTGAATATGCTACTAAGGTCTTGTTAGCTGCCCAAAAGGGTGGAGCAGATACCTTAGTTTTATGTGATACTAATGGTGGGACAATGCCTTTTAGAGTAAAAGAGATTATAAGCAAGATTAAAGAAGAGATTACTATACCTTTAGGAATTCATGCTCATAATGATACTGAGTTAGCGGTAGCTAATTCTCTAACTGCTTATGAAGCAGGGGCGGTACAGATTCAAGGCACTATCAATGGCTATGGAGAAAGATGTGGTAACGCCAATTTATCCTCAATTATGCCTAATTTAAAATTAAAATATAATGAAGATTTTATAACTGGTGAACAACTATCTAAGATTACAGAGGTGTCTCGTTATGTTAGTGAGGTGGCCAATTTAACCCCTCCTACTCATAATCCTTATGTTGGGGATAGTGCCTTTGCTCACAAGGGTGGAATTCATGTCAGTGCTATCTTAAGAGATTCTAAAACCTATGAACATATTAGACCAGAGCTAGTAGGAAATAAGCAGAGAGTCCTTGTTTCTGAATTATCTGGTAAGAGCAATCTGGTATACAAGGCCCAAGAGCTTGGTATTAATATCGAAGAAGAGAGTACAGATTTAAGAGCTGTTTTAGATAGAATTAAAGATTTAGAGCATCAGGGCTATCATTTTGAAGGTGCTGAAGCCTCTTTTGAACTATTAGTAGAGAAGGCAACAGGAAGATATACAAAGCTCTTTGAATTAGAAGGAGTTAGAATTATCACCGAAAAGTCTGAGGATAAGAGTCCTTTATCAGAGGCTACTATCAAGGTTAAGGTTAATGGAGAGAGAGTCCATACAGCAGCAGAAGGTGATGGACCAGTTAATGCTCTTGATGGTGCTTTACGTAAGGCGCTCATTAGTTTCTATCCTGAGCTTAAAGATATTCACTTAATAGACTACAAGGTTAGAGTCTTAGAAGGCAATGAAGGAACTTCCGCTAAGGTTAGGGTATTGATTGAATCTACTGATGGTCAGCAGACTTGGGGTACTGTTGGGGCTTCAACTAATATCATCGAAGCCAGTTGGCAGGCCTTAGTGGATAGTATCGAGTATGGAATTAAGCTTAATAAAATTAATTAAAGTTCAAAACTTTGGTTTGGAAAAAGACTGTCATACACGGAAGGTTTACGTATTTTGTAAACCTGTAGGGACAGTATAGAATATGGTATAAAGTTAAAAAAGGAAGATTAGAGCTCAATATTTTGAAATTAAATTTAATCAAAAAGCTAGATATATTCTCAAGAATATATCTAGCTTTTTGATTATTACCTTGTAATTTATTACAAAAAGATTAGGGAGGAGGTTATATAAATTTAATTCTTTGACAAAATTTGATCTATATATACGGCGAAAAAGAATCATTAGCCACAGTGTTTTAACCTGTGGCGATATTATGAGTTCTACAGAAGCTACGGGTTAAAATCCGTAGCTAATTG
>NZ_JBSQYM010000130.1:0-8983 GCF_055140805.1 Orenia sp. | reverse complement strand
GGATAGTTAAAGGACTAAAAACCTATATTTAAATGGTTTTGAACTTAACTATCAACTGTCAATTATCAACTATACACTGAAGTAAAAAAGTGTCGCAATCTATCCATTAAACCCACCTTTCAAATTGACCATCTATATCATTTTTAATAGATAAAATCATCTAGAACCTCCTTATCTTAAGTGGAACATTCAATTTTTTAGCTAACTTACTACAACTATCTATATCTACCTTAGGATAATCTACTACAGAAACCCTCACATCAGATATATACTTGTTAGCTTCACTAATAAACTCAATTATAGCTGGAAATGCTTCATCTGAGAAAGTTGACTTACATATTTTTTGGTAAGCTTTAGAGTTATGAGCATTGAGGCTGATAGAAATACTATCTATCAAATCTGAAATTTCAGGTAGAATATTTCTATTATGAATCAAGTTAGCCTGACCATTAGTGTTGATCCTAATAGAAACTTTAGAGTAGCTATTTTTAAGATAATTACTTATCTCTTTTATCTCTTCTAGTCTAATCATCGGTTCACCATAACCACAAAAGATAATCTCACTATAAATACTTGCATCTCCAATATCATTAATAATTTCTCTAGCAGTAGGCTCCTTTTCTAACCATAAATTATAATCTCCAACACCATCTTTAAAGTTCCTAACACAGAACTCACAATCATTAGTACACCTATTTGTTAGATTTATATACAACTTATCTCCTAACCCATATGTAATTGTCATACTGATCCCCCCATATTAATAATTTTATAATTCTTAATCAGTAAAGATTACTAAAACAATATATTTTATTTAATGTATAATAAAATAGGATACTAACTGTAAATACAATTAGTATCCTATTTGATAATTATTCAATTAAAATTATTATACTATATCCCCAATAAATTCTTTGCATTCTCAGTAGTCTTCTCGGCTACTTCTGCTACATCTATCCCCTTAATCTCTGCTATCTTCTTTGCTACATGTATAACAAACTTAGATTCATTTCTCTTCCCGCGATGTGGGGCAGGTGTTAAGTAAGGAGCATCAGTCTCTATTAAGATCTTATCCAAAGCTATCTCCTTGACCACTGCTCTTAAATCTTTAGCATTATTGAAGGTAATCACCCCACCAAAAGCAAGATAGAACCCCATATCTATCACTCTCTTAGCAGTAGCCAGATCATAGGCATAACAATGTACAATCCCTTCTAAACCTTTAGCATGTTCCTCTAAGATTGCAAGAGTATCCTCTTTAGCATCACGACTATGGATTACAACAGGCAAGTTAAGTTCTTTAGCCAATTGCAACTGTATCTTAAAGGCTTCTTGCTGTTCTCCTCGTGGAGAGTTATCATAATAATAATCTAATCCAATCTCCCCAATAGCAACCACCTTATCATTTTGGGCTAATTCCTTTAATTCATCATAATCCTCTGGGCTAATTTCTTTAACATCATGGGGATGGACACCTACCGCAGCATAGATAAAGTCATACTTTTTAGCTAAGTTCACAGAGTTACGGCTAGATTCCATATCAGCTCCTATATTAACTATCCTCTTAACTCCAGCATCATAGGCAGCCTGAATAACCTCATCTCTATCTTCATCAAATCGATCAAAGTCCAAATGTGCATGAGTATCTATAAACATTTTTATCACCACCTTAATACAGTTAATAGTTGAGAGTTGATAGTGTATAGTTGAAGAGCAAAATCTTAACAGACTAATATTTTGACCTTTGCCTTTAACTATCAACTACCAACTATACACTATCAACTGAATTATTTCACTTGTGCTCCACTATCAATATCTCTATCAACTGTAGTTACAGTTAACTCACCTTCATCATTAGATGCTGCTAAAATCATACCATTAGATTTTACACCAAAGATAGTAGCAGGCTTTAAGTTAGCAACCATAACTACCTTCTTACCTACTAGCTCTTCTGCTTCATAGTGCTTAGCAATTCCAGCAACCAATTGGCGTTTCTGCTCACCTAACTGCACCTGTACTTTAAGTAATTTATTACTTCCTTCAATCTTCTCAGCTTCTAAAACTTCTGCTACTCTCAATTCTAATTTGCCAAATTCATCAAAGCTTATATATTCTTGTTCAGACATCTTCTTTTCACCCTTTTTCTTATTATTTTTATCTTGAGCTTTCTTCTCTTCTTCTAATTGCTTATAATATTCCTCTGCATCTATTCTAGGGAAGATTGGATCACCATTCTTCACTTTAGTACCAGCTTTTAGCTTCCCTTGAGCTTTAGCATCTTCCCAGCTCTGTTCTGCTAAGCTCTCTTCAATACCTAATTGCTCCCACATTTTAGCTGGTGCTTCTGGTAAGAAGGCAACTAAGGTAATTGCTACCCTTCTTAAATTATCTAATAAATTATATAATACTGCTGCTAATTCATCACGTTTGTTTTCATCCTTAGCTAATATCCAAGGAGTAGTTTGGTCAATATATTTGTTGCTTCTTCTAACCAAATTCCAAATCTCTTCTAAAGCAACACTAAATTGTAATCCTTCTATATTCTCCTCTATAGCTTTAAAACTAGCCTGAGCAACCTCTTCTAAATCAGCATCAAATTCAGTCTCAACTTTTGCTTCTGGAACTACTCCTGCAAAATATTTATCGACCATTGCTACTGTACGATTCAATAGATTTCCTAAATCATTGGCTAAATCAGAGTTGATTCTTTGGATAAAGTTATCGGTAGAATAAGAACCATCAGTTCCAAAAGCAATCTCTCTTAATAGATAGTAGCGAACAGCATCTACCCCAAAGTCATCGATTAGTTTAACTGGGTCGATTACATTCCCTTTAGATTTAGACATCTTTCCACCATCAACAAGTAGGAAACCATGTCCAAAGACCTTCTTAGGTAGTGGAAGGTCAGCTGCCATTAAGATAGTTGGCCAAATAATTGTATGGAACCTTAAGATATCCTTTCCTACAATATGGATATCAGCAGGCCAGAATTTATTGAATTTCTTTTCATCTCTATTCCAATCAATCCCTGTTAAATAACTGGTTAAGGCATCGAACCAGACATAAATTACATGTCCTTCATCAATTGGTACTGGAATTCCCCAGTCAAAGGTAGTTCTAGAGACACATAAATCTTCTAATCCATCCTTAATAAAGTTAATCATCTCATTACGCCGTTTAGCAGGCTGAATAAAATTAGGATTCTCATCTAAAAACTCTAGTAATCGATCTTGATATTTTGACATTTTAAAGAAATAACTCTCTTCTTCCATCCATTCCACTGCTCGATTACAATCGGGACAATTTCCCTCTTCATCTAGCTGTCTTTCAGTCCAATAAGTTTCACAAGGTGTACAATAATACCCCTCATACTTACTCTTATAGATATCACCTTGATCATAAACCTTCTTAAAGATATACTCTACATCTGATCTATGTTCATCACTAGTAGTTCGAACAAACTCTGTATAATCTACCTTTAGCTTATCCCATAACTCTTTAAAGGAAGCTACAATCCCGTCAACATACTCCTTAGGAGACATATCATGCTTAGCAGCAGATTTTTGAATCTTTTGACCATGCTCATCAGAACCAGTAATCAATTCACACTCATACCCTTGCATTTTCTTAAACTTAGTAATCGTATCTGCTGCTGTTGTCGTATAAGTATGACCAATATGTAGCTTATCATTTGGATAATAAATCGGTGTTGTTACATAAAAAGTCTTATCACTCATCTTTATTCCCTCCAATTATTCATAAAATTTACAATTAGCAATTGCCAATACACAATTAAAATATCTATTACATCTTATTTAATTGTCACTTGTACATTCTACATTGTCCATTAAATATAAAAACCCCTCATCCCTAAATTTAGGGACGAGAGGTTAACTGTCGTCGCGGTACCACCCTAATTGTCATACAATTTTCTATATGACCACTCTTTAGCTAGTAACGGTGCAATCCGATATGACCTACTAACCTTCAGCCATATAGCTCCAGGACCATTTTCAATATTCTTGCCATTACTGGTTCTCAACCTCAGCCCAGTTCTCTGTAAATAGCTTGAATATCTACTCTTCCCTTCTTAGCTCCTATCCTATATAAATTATCTGATATTATATTTTAATATTTATTATACTTAATCTATCTAAAAATATACAAGATACTAATAGATTTGTCAAGTGATAGTATCAATAAATTTCTAATCTTCTAAAAAATAAAAGAAGTGCTAATAATATTATTAACACCTCTTTTATCACAGTAATCTAATTCTTATATAAATGTACATCTTCAACTAACTGCTGTAAATCATTTACTAATATATCTAACTCATCTGCTAAAGCTGCTGTCTCTTCAGCATCTGCAGACTGCTCTTCACTAATAGCAGCTACCTCTTGGGCCGAACCAGAAATTTCTTCTGTAAAAGTAGCAACTCCTTCCATAATCTCCATTACACTATCTAAAGTATTATGAAGATTATTTACTCTATTTTTGATATCAGCAAAGGACTGATCAGCTTGATTAATTATCTCAAGCCCAGAATTAGCTTTATCCCTACCTAACCTCATTTCATCAACAGTTGTTTTCGATTTTTTAGTCATATCTTTAAGTAAAGCAACTATATCCTCAGCAGCCTTATTTGATTCTACTGCCAACTCTCTAATCTCTTCAGCCACTACTGAAAAACCTTGACCAGCTTCACCAGCTCTAGCTGCTTCAATAGATGCATTTAAAGCCAATAAGTTTGTTTGTTCTGCTATTCCTGTAATAGCATCTACAAAACGGCTAATATTTTGAGTAAATTCATTCATCTCTTCTACTATTACTGTAGATTTATTGATTCTCTGAGCCAGTTCTGTAATCATATTAACAGCATCACCAATAACCTCAGTACCAGTATTGGCAACATTAGATACAGCCTGAATAGAATATTGACTATTACCTGCAGTACCACTTATTTCCCTAATACTCATCTTCAATCCCTCTACCAAATTAACCTCTTGCTGTGATTTAAAGGCTATATCCTGTATAGACTGAGCTGCTTGCTGGCTCATCATACCTGATTCCTCAGAGGCCCTAGCTAAATCAGAGCTTATATTCTCTACATGATTAGTGGTGCTATTAATCTTTTCTAGCATTTTATCCATACTTATTATCATCTTGTTTAATTCTCTTTGTAAAGAACCTATCTCATCATTACGCTTTACTTTATTCACATCAATGTCCAAATTCCCCTTAGCTACTTGACGGGTTAAATTAGTCATCTTATTAATTGGTTTTATAATTAAACGATTGGTTAATAATAAAATCATCCCCGTTATAACAATACCCTGAATAATAAGTGTAACATAAACTAAAAAGTCTCCATGATAAACATTACTTGAAATGAATAGATTTAATTTATCAGCAATAAATGATCCTATCAGTAAAGATACAATTACAGCAAAAACAAATTTAATTCTTAAACTTATTCTTAAATTCTGTCCCAAACTTTTCAAGTCAAATCCCTCCTCCTTATATTCTTATCTCTTTAATATTACTACATTATTTATTCTACACCTTTAGTTAATTACCTTTAATCTCAAGAATATTAGTCACTGTAATATTAATCTACTTCTTCATAAATCTTACCAAAAATCGATTCTCTAGCAATAATCTTTCCCTTTTCTGCTAAATCATCTAACTTAGCTTCTAAAGAATTTCTGTCTAAAATTGTATCTAATTTGTCATTAATCTCCTCCAACTTTGACATCATATCTTTCCCATCTATAGGAAGGCTATCTACAATAGCTTGATATAACTTATCATCCTCTGCTTCACTATGTGCTTTTAATTCTTCAAAAGGATTTTCAGTATGGGGACTTTCAGTCTTAGAAGCTCTGATTCTGACTGCTAAGGTTCTTCCAAAGATAGCTGAAGAGACAAAGGTATCACCAGAACGTAGGTAAGGCAATCTTCTAGCCTCCTCTGCTGTTAGATCTGTCTCCTGTTTAATTGTCTCAATATCACTGGCTCGAACGGTTCTAAAGACAAATTTAGTATTCAACTGTGCCGTTACAGTCTCATCTAACAAGGTCGGTCTTTGAGTAGCTAAAATCAAGAAAGTTCCATACTTTCTCCCCTCTTGGGCTATCTCTTTAATCACCTTATTGGCTGGAGCATCATATCCTTTGGGAGCAAAGTTATGAGCCTCATCAGTTGCAATTACAAAAGGTGGAAAGTAGTCTACCTCCTGTTGGCGGTATTGAGCATCTTTATAGTCTCTGCGCTTACGATATAATGTCCCTAATACATAAGTAGCAAATACCTGTAGTAACCAGATTGGACCTTGAATAACTACTAATTTACGAGCTTTAACCCCTACTTCAATCTGGTCAATACTATGACTAAATAGCCCCTCTCTCTCCAAACGATTTAGTCTCCAAATCAGACCACTGACTGAACTTGGAGGTAAATTACCATAGGCATCTAACAACTCTAAATACATCTGATACTCTTCTTTTAATTCACCTTCTACTGCACCACTTTTTACATCTCTTTCTAAGCGTTTTCTTCCCAATTCTTGAGCTTTTTGAAGATCTTCTAGCCTTCCTTTAAAGCTAAATAAGCTATCTTTCTTATGGTGTAAGCTTTGGACAGCATTGACCATAGAATCACTCAAACTACTAGCTGCTGCCAATAGATCAGCTAGATCTTTGGTACTTAAATCAGTAAAATTGACCCCTACAGTCTGTCCAATCTGATAAGCTTTAAAATCATTACTAAAATCATTGGCATATTTATCAGCCAATTTCTCAAATTTCGTGCTAAAATCCATCTCAAAATGGGGATCAAAGACGATAGTTGGCACTCTTAACTTCATCAATTCTTCTAAGATAACCCTCATTCCAAAAGACTTACCTGAACCAGAGCCTCCTATAATTCCAATATGGGGATATTGGTGCATTGCCTTAACCTTAAAGTTAAAAGGAACTCCTATTTGAGAGATTACCTCTTCATTCTCAAACAAAGGGGCTATATCCTTTAGCTCTTCATCCATCTGTTGACTCATCTCTTCTGTTCCTTTAATTACACCAAGAACCAGACCATCTTCTGGTCCTTCTTTAACCAAAAGGCTCTTTACTTCACTAAACTCAGGGCTTACTACATTAGAGCCAGTCTTAATAGGATAAGGTGCTTCTTCAAGTAATCTCACCTTAGCAATATTAATCTCATCCTCAGAAATATTATAACCTATACTCTGTAAAGAGGCAATTACACCCTTATCTACAAATCCCTTATCTATTGATAATGGTATGTACCTATTATACGCCTGTGTTTCTACAACTTCACCTAATGGAGTACCTAAACTTTCATCTACTATCTTTAACATCTCATTGATTCTAAACTTTCTCTCTTTAGAAGCTACATAAACTTCTTGTTGAGTAGTCAAACCTACTACTTGCATATTCAACCACCTTTCCTTCATGTAGTGTGAGTGTGAGTGTCAGTGTGAGTAAATTAATTATTGAAATAAGCTTTTCTTAGTTTCTTTTCAACTCACACTCACACCGATCCCTCACACTAATCTAATAAACTCTATCTGCTCTTTTAGAATGGAATAACCGCTGTTTCAAAGTAGGGTCTAGATAGTTATCAATAATCATCTCCATCATTTTATTGCTAATCCTAACCTCCTCATCCACGATATCCAACCAGATTGGAATTCCCCTTCCTGCTTCTGGAGTTAACGAATATACTAAGCTAGCTACATCCTTCATCGCCCCACTCTGTTCTTTTAAGATATCTATTCCAATTACTCCAGGGTCACGAGAGCTTCTGACAAAAGATTTTTTAAGACCATCTTTAGCACCATCAAACAAGACCATCTCTCCTAAATCTAATAAGCCAAACATCAACTCTCTATCATACATATCTGTCATCTTAGTAGGTAAATCATCACCTAAAGCTAAACTTAAGTCATGAGTTCCTATCTCTTCGATAACCCCTACAATCACTACCTCTCTTTTTAAAGCCAACTCCATTAGCTCTTCCCACTTTTCTTCAGCCTGAATCTTATATCTAGTCAGAGAACCATCCATCATTATCAAACTTGGATTCCATTTCAATATACTATCATAAGCTACCAATACCTCTAAACTAGCTAATAATGAGCTCCTAATCTTTCCTGCCACCTCTTGGGCATAAACCTTACTATCTTCATCAACTTTATTGTTTGCAATAGATACCTTCTTTAAGATATTCTGCTTGTCCTTTTCAATCATAGGACTAAAAATATCATGCCTAACGATGCCCGATTGACTTCTATCAGTACTTTTAGCCAAGGCCTGTAGTAGTTCAATATAATGGGGATAGACCTTCCCTTGTTTATTTACAGAGCCATCTACCCCAACAATAGGTCTGCCTTTTATCAATTTATCTATTTGAAGATTTTCTAACCTATCCAAGTTAATAAACTTTCCTGTTTTATCAATTAGCCGACGTAAATCTTTCCTGCTAAGATTAGATTGATTTTCATATTTTTCTTTTAATTTATCATTACAGTCTTTTAATAAGAACTTTAAATCTTCTGTTAGGAGCATCTACATCACCAACCTTTATTTTTAATCTTCAACATCTAAAAAGAACTTCCTGCTTAATAATTTCTCCTTTATCCGCCAAGAAAAGAATTATCTTCTACTAATTAGCTAACTGTCTTTAAATAGAGATATTACAACACTTTGTTTCAATTGACAGTTGGCAATTTACAATGCACAATTAAAAGATTAAGTTCTTAAAAACAATCAATCCAATAATGAATTACCTCAAATTTTATAAAATTTCTACTATAAATTTATGTGTTAATGGTCTTAATTGTAAATTGTACACTTTACATTGTAAATTAATTAGTGTCGCAATATCTCCATATTAGAATAATCTCTAAAATGTCTCTCTAGCAAAAAATTTAAAATATACAAAAAGAAGAGCCCTCCCAGCC